>JBASBA010000283.1:0-24042 GCA_049650885.1 Alteraurantiacibacter sp.
TACTTGTTCTGGGCGGATACCTACGCCAGTTTGCGGCGCCTGTTTCTGGGCTTGGCTATCTCGACTGCCAGCGCCCTGCTGGTGGGCCTCGCGCTTGGCATACTCCCTCCCGTCCGGGCGACGTTCGGCGGCCTTGTAACAGGCATTGCGGTTGTTCCCCCTATCGCGCTTCTGCCTATCCTGTTCATCGCATTCGGATTGGGGGAGACGGCAAAGGTGGCGCTGATCGTGATCGGCATCGCTCCGTTCATGATCCGCGACATTACCGGGCACACGGCCAGCATCCCGCGAGAGCAGATCGTGAAGGCTCAGACATTGGGTGCCAGCACCTGGCAACTGGCGCTTCGCGTGGTTCTGCCCCAAGCGATGCCCCGGCTGATCCAGGGGGTGCGGCTGTCGCTTGGCCCCGCCTGGGTGTTTCTGATCTCGGCAGAGGCAATCGCTGCCGATATCGGTCTGGGTTACCGCATATTCCTTGTCCGCCGATATCTGGCGATGGACGTGATCCTGCCCTATGTGGCGTGGATTGCCTTGCTGGCCGCTGTCACGGATTTCCTGCTGGTAATGTGCAGCAAACGGTTCTTCGGCTGGTCTCATGGAGATGATCGATGAGCGGTTTTCTTTGCCTGCATGACGTCTGGATCGAATATGGCGACAAGATCGTGCTGGAGCGGGTCAATCTGCAAATTGACCAAGGCTCCTTCGTTTCGATCATCGGCCCTTCGGGGGCAGGGAAAAGCAGTCTCTTGCGTCTTATCCTCGGTCAGGAAGCGCCAACGCGGGGCAAGGTGACACTGGATGGCGTGACGCTGAAGCCGGAGTGCGACAGCGATAGAGGCGTGGTGTTCCAGCGCTATTCCGTATTCCCGCACCTCACCGTATTGGGCAACGTCCTGCTGGGTCTGGAATTCGCGCAGGCGCCTTTCAGTGCACGGCTGTTCGGCGCCAAGCGGCGTTCTGCGATAGCGCAGGCGGAAGAGATGCTGGAAGCGGTTGGCCTGGCCGAAAACAGGCACCTTTACCCGGCGCAGATGTCCGGAGGCATGCAGCAACGCCTCGCGATTGCACAGGCGCTGATCAAACGTCCGCAAATCCTGCTGCTGGACGAGCCGTTTGGCGCGCTGGACCCCGGCATCAGGTCTGACATGCACAGTCTGATCACGCGCCTGTGGAACGAATATGCGCTTACAGTCATAATGGTAACGCACGATATCAGCGAGGCTTTCGGCCTTGGGAACCGGGTGCTTACGCTGGACAAGCGGCGTCACGATCCACACGCCCCGCACAGGTTCGGTGCAACTGTCGTATACGACCTTCCGCTGACGCGGAAACCTGCTTGCGGCAGTCCGACACGGCTTGATAGCGAAGCGAACAAAAAAACTTCTGGCGAACGTAGTATTACGATTGACACAGTTGATAATACTTGAGAGGAGAAACCTATGGCAACCGACCCCACAAAACTAGCGCGCCTCAGCATGAGCCTGCCGGCGACCTTGTTTCGGCAGCTGGATCAGATGGTGGAGGAGCGCGGTCTGCCGTCGCGTTCGCAGCTTATTGCCGAACTCATTCGTCACGCCCTGGCAAAGCACGAGGCCAATACCAGGCCAGAAGAGATGCTGGCCGGCACGATTACCCTTGTCTACCGTGGCGACTGCGGCAGCGTCAGGCAGCAACTGGCGATGACACAATCTGATTACCTTAAAGAGGTCATCTCCTCGCAGCATGTGTTTCTGGAGGATGATCAATCCCTCGAAGTGTTGCTGGTGCAAGGCCCTTCGGTTCGCCTGGACGCGCTTTGCGATGCCCTTCGCGGTATTCGCGGAGTTCGCCAGTTGCAACTGGTCACCACCACCGCGCTGCTGCCACCGCTACACGAGAACGGCGAAGCACCCGCTGCTGCACGGAAGAATGCCGATGCAATCGGCAAGCCGTCAGGGTCGAAGGGCAAGTCAGAAAGGACCGCCGCTGCATGACACAGGCACTTGCAAACCCACTGGCCGCTCGCGAACATGCACGTTCGATGGGTGGCTCGGTCGTGGATGCCATGCCGGTAGTGCCGCCAACAGCAAATGATCTGCCCGAAGGCGTATCCTCACAGGATCTGCTGTGGGAGGAGACCGTCGCGGCCGGTGGCTATACAAGCCGCAAGCTGGCCCGCGGCTCGCGTTTGCGCCTTGTCGATCTTGCTGGTGATGCCTGTGCCTCGATGCTCCTTTTCAATGCCGAGATGCCGACGGAAAGGCTGAATGTTGCTGACACCGTGAAGGTGCAGTGGATGGCCTATTTGGACAAAGGCAAATTGCTGCTGTCCGATATGGGCCGCGTGCTGATGAGTATCGTGGAGGACAACGCCGGTACGCATGATGCCTTTTGCGGCACCTCCAACGCCCAAACGAATGCCGCGAAATATGGCGACGGCAGCAATTTCGGTCCTTTCCCCAACGGCCGTGATCGCCTTCTTCTGGGCTCGGCAAAACATGGATTGCGTCGCCGCGATGTTCACCCATGCGTGAACCTGTTCAAGGGCACGCGTATCGAGGCGGATGGCACAATCACGCCGATCGTCGGCCCAGTCGATACCGGGCGCGACGTTGTTCTGAGGGCGGAAATGGACCTGATCGTGGTCCTCGCCAATTGTCCGCATGTGCTGGACCCGCGAACCGAGTACGCCGTCAGCCCCTTGCGCGTTTCCGCATGGCGGGGATCTGTCACGACTGAGGGTGACGAGATCCGCAACGCGACACCAGAGGGCCTTCGCGCCTTTCAGAACGTCGAAGATTATTACCGCCGCTGATTGTGAAGAGCTTGCAACCCATGACTGCTGATCCTGCATACACCGGCCTGCCAGACACTATCGTGCACGACGAGATCGTGCCCGCCAATGCTCCCTGGCTGCACCATGTCGCCGCAGGGCAGACGCTGCGGATCGTGGATGTAGAGGGCAATCAGGCCGTCGATTTCCTGCTTTACAGCGAGGCTGACGATGCGGAGCGCTACAGCTCGCAAGATACCGTCGCAGCGCAGGGCAATCTGTATCTGCGCGAGGGCAGCGTTCTTCGATCCAGCGAAGGTCGCGCGATGATGACGATCACCGGTTCGGCAGTGGAACGGCATGACACCATTGGCGGTGCCTGTTCATGCGAGTCCAACACGCTGCGCTATGGCCATCACACCAAGTCGCAACATGCCTGTGTAGAGAACTTTCTCGAAGCCAATCTGACGCAGGAGCGAGGCAAACGCGACATGGTGCCCAATATCAATTTCTTCATGAACGTGCCTGTCGAGCAGGACGGTTCGCTGGGTATCGTCGACGGAATATCCTCTCCCGGACTGACGGTTGACCTTCGTGCGGAAATGGATGTGATTGTGGTGGTGTCGAACTGTCCGCAGATCAACAACCCCTGCAACGCCTTCAACCCAACCCCAGTGCGGATGATCGTAGCTGCATGAAAAAAGACGCCGTTCTGGTCGCCAACCGTGGCGCCATCGCGACCCGGATCATCCGGACCCTGAACCGGATGGGACTTCGCTCTGTCGCCGTATTTTCCGAAGCGGATGCGGGGTCACTGCATGTCTCGCAGGCTGACGAGGCCGTTTGCATCGGACCTGCGCCGGCGGTGGAAAGCTATCTGGATATCCCCGCCATCATTGCCGCTGCGAAGGCGACGGGTGCGGGATATATCCATCCAGGCTACGGCTTTCTGGCTGAGAACGCCGAATTTGCCGAAGCGTGCGAAGAAGCAGGGATCGTGTTTATCGGCCCCCGGCCCGAACAGATGCGCACCTTCGGCCTGAAGCACAGTGCCCGCGCGCTGGCCGCGGAACAGGGCGTACCCCTGGCCGCCGGCACCGGCCTGCTGACAGACGAAGATGAAGCCGCCCGCGCTGCATCGAATATCGGTTTTCCCGTCATCCTCAAGGCCACTGCTGGCGGCGGGGGCATCGGAATGCGCGTTTGTGAGAATGAGGAAGCCGTGCGTGAGGCATTTGCCGGGGTCGTTCGGCAGGGCACCAGCAGTTTCGGCAATGCTGGCGTTTTCCTGGAGCGCTACGTCGCCAGCGCGCGCCATATAGAGGTGCAGGTTTTCGGTGACGGCGAAGGCCGCGTTATGCCTTTGGGAGAGCGGGACTGCTCCCTTCAGCGGCGCAACCAGAAGGTTGTCGAGGAGGCGCCGGCGCCGCGCCTGTTCGAAGCTGTGCGGCGCGAACTGATTGCTGCTGCCGTCCGCCTTGCGGAGGCTGCGAAGTACCGTTCTGCCGGAACGGTGGAATTCCTGTTCGACACACAGAAGCAGGAGTTCTTCTTTCTGGAAATGAACACCCGGCTGCAGGTGGAGCATGGCGTCACCGAAGAGGTGATGGGCATCGATCTGGTAGAATGGATGGTGCGCGGCGCAGCGGGCGATTACGCCTTCATGGACGGTCCGGCACCAAAACCCAATGGCCACGCGGTGCAGGTGAGGCTCTATGCCGAAGATCCCGCGCTCGACTATCGACCCACCACGGGCGCGCTGACCGCGGTTGATTTCCCCAAGGCGATACGCGCCGAAACATGGTGTGAGGCGGGCACCACGATCACCGCATGGTACGATCCGATGATCGCGAAGCTGATCGTGCACGCCGATACCCGCGATGACGCTGTTGCGGCAATGCAGAGCGCGCTTGGCGAAAGCCAGGTTGACGGGATCGAGACGAACCTTCGCTGGCTGCGCGATGTCTTGAAAGACGAACGATTTCTGGCTGGCGCGGTCACCACCGGATTGCTGGAAACGATATCCTATGATCCGCAAAGCATTCGTATCGTTTCAGGCGGCACGGCCACAACGGTGCAGGATTGGCCCGGACGCGAGGGATACTGGTCTGTCGGCGTGCCACCGTCAGGCCCGATGGATGACCGGTCCTTTCGTATCGGCAACCTGTTGCTTGGCAACCCCGAAGGCACGGCCGGACTTGAGGTTACATTCACCGGCCCCACAATGATCTTCAATGCGGCTGCGCGCATTTGCCTGGCGGGGGCAGATTTTTCTGCGAAGCTCGACGGGCGGGATTTGCAGCGCAATGTTCCGATAGATGTAACTGCCGGGCAGACCCTTGCTCTGGGACAGGTTTCGGGAGGCGGGATGCGTGGCTACATCCTGTTTGCCGGGGGCCTTAAAGTCCCCTCCTATCTGGGCAGCAGCAGCACCTTCGATCTGGGTAATTTCGGCGGCCATGCAGCCCGCAAACTGGTGGCTGGCGATACGCTGCATCTTGGAGAAGGTGGCATACAGGATGCCCCGGCTGTGCAGATGCAACCAGCCAGCTTCACCAATCACTGGACAATCAGGGTGATGTACGGCCCGCATGGCGCACCTGATTTCTTCACAGATGGCGACATAGATTCCATTCTGGAGGCGGACTGGCGCGTCCACTACAACAGCAATCGTACCGGCGTTCGCCTTGTCGGGCCAAAGCCGGAATGGGCGCGCAAGGATGGTGGCGAGGCGGGTCTTCACCCCTCCAACATCCACGACAATCCCTACGCCATCGGTGCCGTCGACTTTACCGGAGACATGCCGATCATCCTTGGACCGGATGGTCCCTCGCTTGGCGGGTTCGTCTGCCCGTTCGTGGTGATCGCTGCGGATCGCTGGAAAATCGGCCAGCTTTCGCCCGGCAACCGGCTGCGTTTCGTGCCTGTCGGCACCGGGGAGGCCCAGGAAGCTGCCAGCGCGCAGCTGATGCAGCCGCTGCCAAAGGTTTACGCCAGAGACATAGCCGAACTTGAGCCGATCCTGTTTGAATCGCCTGCGAGGGGTCTGTGCCCGCGCACCGTCTACCGCCAGCAGGGAGATCGCAACATATTGGTCGAATACGGTGACATCGTGCTCGATATAGAATTGCGCATCCGCGTGCATGCCTTGATGAGCGTGCTGGAAGACATGGCAATGCCGGGCGTGATCGATATCGTGCCGGGTATCCGATCGTTGCAGTTGCATTTCGATGGCCATTCGCTGGATCAGGTTGGCGCTCTGGCAGCACTGAAGGAAGCCGAGAAGCAGCTTGGCGATCTGGAAGATTTCGCCATTGCCTCTCGCATCGTCCACCTGCCGCTCAGCTGGCGCGATCCGGCCACCACGGCAACGGTAGAGAAATACATGGCGGCTGTGCGGGACGATGCACCGTGGTGCCCGGACAATATCGAATTCATTCGCCGAATAAATGGCCTGCCCGATGCCGATGCGGTTCAGCGCATCGTCTTTGATGCAAGCTATCTGGTGATGGGTCTTGGCGATGTGTACCTGGGCGCGCCGGTCGCCACGCCTACTGATCCGCGCCACCGGCTGGTTACTACGAAGTACAATCCCGCGCGCACCTGGACGCCGCCGAATGTGGTGGGCATCGGGGGCGCATACATGTGTATCTATGGTATGGAAGGGCCGGGCGGATATCAGCTGTTCGGTCGGACGATACAGGTGTGGAACACCTATCGCCAGACCGATGCCTTCGTAGATGGCAAGCCATGGCTGCTGCGCTTTTTCGACCAGATCCGTTTCTTTGAAGTGAGTGCGGAAGAGCTGGAGGAATGGCGGCGCGATTTTCCCACCGGACGCCGGTCGATCAAGGTTGAACAGTCGGAATTCCGTCTGTCGGAATACCGCCAGTTTCTGCGTGACAACGCCGAATCCATCGATGCCTTCCAGGCTAATCGTCAGGAAGCCTTCGATGCAGAGCGTGCCGAATGGCAGGAGAGCGGGGAGTTTGATCGTATCAGCGAGCTGATCGAGGATGCAGGTTCCGGTGCGGTTCCGGCGCCCGCGATTGAGGTTCCCGAAGGTGCGCAGGTGGTTGAGGCCCCATTTGGCGGCAGTATCTGGAAGCTGCTGGTGAAAGAGGGTGACGAGGTAGAGGCAGGAGACATTGTCGCCGTGATCGAGGCAATGAAGATGGAATGCCCACTGGAAAGCCCCGAGGCCGGTCGTATTTCCGCCCTTTACATGCAGGAGCGCCAGTCAATCGAGCCGGGCGCACCCCTGATGGCGTTGACGCGGCGATCATGAACCCGTTGTCCCGCCAGAGCGTCGCCGCGATAGCCAGTGTTGTAAACGAAGGCACGGCCACCGCATATTCCATAGCGCAGGAGACCTTGTCGCGGCTGGAGGCCTACGACGCTGTGCAGCCCCAGATCTGGATATCGCGGGCAAAGGCAGGCGAGATTCTCGCCGCTGCCCGCAAGGTGGATGCGCGATTGGAAGCGGGAGAGCACCTGCCGCTTGCCGGCGTGCCGTTCGCGGTGAAGGACAATATCGATGTCGATGGTTTCACAACCACGGCAGGTTGTCCGGCCTTTGCTTATCAACCTGAAAAGCCTGCCACGATCGTCACAAGGCTGCTGAAAGCCGGTGCCATCTGCGTGGGCAAGACCAATCTGGATCAGTTTGCAACGGGTCTTGTGGGCGTGCGCAGTCCATATGGAATCCCGCGTAACGCCTATAACCTTGCCTACGTCAGCGGGGGATCGAGTTCGGGTTCAGCAGTCGCTGTGGCAGCCGGACTGGTGCCCTTTTCTCTGGGAACAGATACTGCTGGGTCGGGCCGGGTTCCCGCCGCCTTCAATCACCTGGTCGGGTTGAAACCAAGCAAGGGCCGGTGGAGCACACAGGGGCTTGTACCCGCCTGTCGCAGCCTCGATTGTATCACCGTATTTGCCGATAGCGTGGCGGATGCCGGACTGGTGGACAAGGTTGCCACGGGGTTCGACCCGGAGGACCCTTTTTCGCGGTCGCTCCCCGAGCAGCCTTTGACGGTGAAGCGCATTGGCGTTCCGCTCTTGCGCCAACGCAAATGGTTTGGGGATGGCGAGGCGGAATACTTCTACGACCGTGCCCTCGTGATTCTGGGCCGGGATGCACAGATCGTCGAGCTGGATATCGACTTCCTGAACGAAGCGGCAAGCCTGCTGTACAGCGGGCCATGGGTTGCCGAGAGGACCGCTGCCCTCGCAGGGCTTCTTGCGGCAGACCCTGACGCTATCGACCAGACCGTGCGAACCATCGTGGAAGCAGGGTCCGGCGTCTCCGCAGTAGAGCTTTTCAACGGACTATACCGCCTGGCAGAACTGCAGCGCGAGGCCGAGGGTCTTTGGCGCGATGTTGACGTACTGGCTTTCCCCACGACGGGCACCACATATCGGGTCGGCGAATTGCAGGCGTCACCCATCGCACTCAACAGCAATCTGGGTGCCTACACCAATTTCGTAAACCTGCTCGACATGGCGGCAATCGCCGTGCCCGCCGGTGCGCGCGACAACGGCACAGGTTTTGGCATTACCTTGATCGGGCCAGCGGGCAGCGACCTGGCGTTGATGGATGCCGCCGACAAATATCTTGCCGCTGCGGACTTGCCGGAGCTGCCATCGCTTGATCTGGAGGGACGTATGCAAACTGTCAAACTGGCCGTCGTTGGAGCGCATCTGAAGGACATGCCGCTGCATTGGCAGCTGACATCGCGCGATGCGCAATTCGTTACGGCATGCCTTACCAGGCCATCATACAAGCTTTACGCGATGGCCGACAGCGCCCCGCCAAAGCCTGCCCTGGTGCATAGCGCAGATGGTGCGGCAATATCGGCCGAGGTCTATGAGATGGATGTCGCCGCTTTCGGCAGTTTTGTTGCCGAGGTGCCCGCTCCGCTGGCGATCGGCACGGTAACTCTGGAAGATGGCAGCAGCGTAAAGGGCTTCGTTGCCGAACCGCGCGCTACCGAAGGCGCGGAAGACATTACTGCACTGGGCGGCTGGCGCGCATACATAGATCGCGGCTGATCCGGAAGAGGCAGGAGGACGCCAAAATTCTTTCGTTATTACTCTTGACCATATAAATAATATCGGTAGCCTCGTAAACCATAGCAATAAGCATATGACGTTCGCCGGGAGAGATTCTGAAAGTAACCAGGCCGCATTCTACGGCCCGGCAAGGGAATCCGTTCGCGAAAGACGCACAGGAAATTATCAGTAACAGGCCATGTGTCTCGCTGTTTTGAGCCGAGCGTACCGGATTCCGCGGTAAGTAAGTTAGCGGAGAAAGCAATATGTCCGGTGTTCGCGTAGGTAAAAGGATCATAGGCGCCGACTCGCCCGTAACCGTGGGTTGGGACAATATTCCGAAAGTAGAAGGAAGCCCGGTAAAGCGTTTTATCTTTACATACTTTCAGCCTTTCTTCCTGATATCGCTGGTTGCATTCTGGTATTACGCACCAAATTCCATCGCGACCGCTACTACCGCGATAATCATTGGCCTTTCATTCAAGGTGTTTTTGATCGGTATTGAGCTGGTAAACCCTCGCCACAAGAGCTGGATGCTGACGTGGAAGGAATTTTGTACAGACCTCTTTTACATCGGTCTTGGTTACACGATCCTCCGGATGGTTGACGTTTATATCGGTGACGGCGTCATCGTGGATGCCGTTCTTGGCGCGTACGATTGGGACAAGTTCAGCTGGTTCACCGGAATGCCCCTGCTGATCCAGGCCCTGTTGATTTCCCTGGTCTTCGACTTTGGCCAGTATTGGATGCACCGCGGGATGCACAATTGGTATCCGCTTTGGCTGACCCACGCCCCCCATCATTACATCACGCAGCTTAACATCAATAAGGGCGCCGTCGGCAATCCGATCGAGCTGTTCCTGATTGGCCTGGGTATTGGCGGGTTCTTCGATTTCCTGCCGCGCGCCGCACTGCTTGCAGGGACATTCGGCCTTGCTATCGGAACCTATCAGCACATCAACGTCCGCTTCAACACGCCGCGCTGGTGGCGCTTTCTGTTCAACACCACGGAACACCACAGCGTGCATCATTCGCAGGATTACGAGGCAAGCCGCAGCAACTTTGGCGCAACCTGGATCATTTTTGATCGCATCTTCGGCACCTGTGTCGACGGGGAAGCTGAAAAGCTCGGCATGGAGGGCGGTCGCCGGATGCAGATCAGCGAGGCGATGACCTATCCCTTTACCGAGGGAACGAAGACGACCCGTGAATGGCTGCACCGGCGCCTGAATCGCCAGGACGAAGTTCCGGCCGAATAACGCCATAGTGCCGGGCCCGTCACTGATGGCCTGCAATTCTTGCTTCTTCCTCTCGTGCCTTTGCGGGAAGCCTTTCCACTCGACTGCCCTCATGAAAGCCGGAGTTTTCGCCTGATGCTGAAGTTGCCTTTCATTGATCGTATCTGGACTGCGCGCGGGCACATCGAACTGTACCCGCCCCGAAGCGCGGCAGATGCATTCGCGAGGCTGGACCCGATGCTGCAGGAGAACGTCACCGATTACAGCGTGGATGGCGACACGCTGACCTATCACAAGAGCAACCCTGCTGCGCAGGACAAGATGGCGACCTTTCCCAAGGGCACCTTTCAGGTGAAGAGGGAAGAGGGCAAATCACTCCTTCAATACGAACTGGTCAGCCCGGCCTTGCTCATGGTGTTCCTTGCTCCGCTGTTTTTCCTTGCGTTCACCCAGGTAGCAGATGTCATCAACGAACTGGAGAAGCCGGAGATCGAGGAGTTGATCGATGATGAGGAGGAAGACGAAGAGCCGCAGCCCCTTAATTCACTCGATCAATGGTTAGGTGCGCCTGCGCCCGAAACACTGGCAGAAAAGAAAGCCCGAGAGGCAGCAGAAGAGAAGGAAGAACAAGAGGAGGAGGGCAACCACTCCACCATGCCGGCGAAAATCATCGCTGGAATTTTTGCCGCCCTGTGGCTGTTCGGGCGACTGTTCGAACCCTGGCTGATGCGCAAGCGGCTGCGCGCGGTGTTAAATAACACGCAACCCCAAACGGTCTTGTCGTAACCAATAGCCTGACGAAGGTGTGAGCATCTCAGAGCGGCGTGTGCCCGCCCGGGCTCGCTGCACAACTTATGACCTCCTGATTTACCACAGGGCGCAGCTACGGCGACCGCTCCAACTCGGAATCAATGTCCTCGGCCATAGCGCGGATACGCTCCTCGGTGCGATCGAACCGGGCATCGAAACTGCTATCTTTCTCACGCCGTGAAAGCGTCGTTGCGACCAGCAACAACGCCAGAAGCAGAAGTACGATGGCGGGGCGCATCAATAGTCTATCTTGTAACGCACATTCACATTCGTACCGCCGCTGCCGCCAGCCTGGCTAAGGACCGATAGTGCAGGTGTCAGCGCGACTTCAAGCTGGGTGGCTGTGAAGCCGCGTCCATCGGTGATGATCTCGATATAGATATCGTCCGTCAGGTACTGGCCCGCTGCCAGTGCGGTGCCACGGCCGCTCGCCTCGTCTCCGCCAAGCAGTCGCAGTCGATCAATACCGGTGGCAGAGCGCAAGGTGCCAAGTGGATCCAGCCCGCCGCCCGATCCGCGCAGTGAATTGAGCGAAGCGGCAAGTTGCACCGCCTGAATGGCCGAAAGATTGGCGACCGAACTGCCGAACAGGATGCGCGAGATAATCTCGTCCTGCGGCAAGCCCGGCGTACTGGAGAAGCCAATCTGCGGATCGTAAGCCTGCCCGCTGACATTCACGTTTACGGTGATGCCTTCGATATCCTCGCTGGCAACCAGCCTGATAACCGGATTGAGCTCACGCCCCCCTGTAAAACGGACATCGCCCTCGGTCAGCTCGAAAGAGCGCCCGGCAAAGCCCAGTGTTCCTCGTACCAGTTCCACACCGCCTGAAATCACGGGAGCATTGCTGGTGCCCGAGATACGCATGTCGGCGCTCCATTCGCTCTCCAGCCCCATGCCAGAGACATACAGGCGTTCGGGAGCCTCAAGCGCGATGTCGAGCCGCAGAAGGTCCAGCGCACCGGCGGCCGGCGTCGATGGCTCGTCCCCGGTGATACGCTGGCGACCGACGGGCGGCGTAAAGCGCACGCCTGTAAGTTCAGGAATCTCCGCCGCGCCGGAGCGAATGATCTCATAGCGTGTTTCGGGAAGGATGATTCGACCTGAAAGCAGGGCTGTCTCACCAGCGGATTTGGTCAATGACAAACTGCCGGTTGCAGTCGCGTCGATCGCGCTGCTTTGCGCCAGCCGGGCATCATCCAGCGTGATTTCCAGGTCCATTGGATAGCCCTGATCGGACGCAAGGCTGACAAACCCCTTGGCCGATACTGTACCGTCACCCGCAGCGGCGTTCATTTGCTCGATTTCCAGCCGGTCACCTGTGAAACGTCCGCGGACAGCCATGTTGCTGAGGCGGGTGCCGTAGGTCTGGTTTTCATAGGTCAGATCGTTTGCGCGGATGATGCCACCCAGTTCGGGCGAGGATAGTCTGCCGGAGAAATCGGCTGCCAGGCCCAGCGCGCCCGAAAGGCGTTGATCCGGCTGGCCTGCAAGGGAGAACAGTGCATCGGCTGGACCGTTGTAGCGAATGCCGCCACCAAGCCGTGCCTGCATCAGTCTTTCGACCCAGGGTCCGGCGCCCGGCGGAAGCGGGGTCAGCCCGACATTCATCCGCCCGATGACGGTGCCCCGGCGGCGGATCACCGCACGTGCCGCGCCGCCGCTAGCCTGCAACTGGCCCACGAAATTCACATTCACCGGCTGGCTGACAGAGACTGCGGTGGTCCGCGTGAAATTGCTGATCCGCATGCGCGCATCGGCGGTCGGGAAGCTGTTCGGCGTGGCTTGCGCAAAGTCCAGGCTGCCCGTTGCGGTGCCGCCCAGGCCAAGGCCCGGAGAGAACGCGTTGGCGATAGCAAGATCGAGCGAGTCGAGGCGGCTTTGCACCTGCAAGCCGTCACCATATTTGCCCGCCAGGCGAATGCTGCCCTGGCCGAAATCGATATTGGTGGGCAGCAGTTGATAGGTTCCCTCGCCTGGTATGATCCGGGCAGGGGAGGTCGTGCTGAAGTTGATGCCGCGCGCACGCCCTTGCATCGCCACACGCCACAGATCAGGCTGAAGATCTGCGTTGGCGGAGATGCGGAACGGCACACCGCTAGTCCCTTCGGCCAGCAATTTTGCATCGCCGCGTCCATCGCGATAATCCACCAGCGCGCGCATCACGTTGATATTAAGGCCGCCATAGGTCGTATCGGCCAGCTGTATATCGGCAAGAATTTGCGGCGTATCGTAAAGCACCACCTCGGCATCCACGATGGCTGTGCCGATGCGGACATTGGCAGGGCCGGCAAGGACGGTGTTGTTCGCCCGCAGATTGACGACCGCAGACTGGTATTCACCTGCCGCGCCCAGCCTAACAATGCCCGCAAGTCCGCGTCCGTTGGCATCAAGCTGTCCCACGAACGGGCCAGCGGCACTTTGCCGAAGCTGACCGGAAAGAGCGATCCCGGCAAAGTCCGCACGATTTATCGTCAGCGCCAGCGGGCCGTTTGCTGTTGCAACGGTAACGTCGGCGGTAAACGCGCCATAATCGGTGTCTCCGCTCGCATCGATGCGATAATTGCCGTTTTCGCCACGGATGTTCGCGGAAAGATTGGCAAGGCCGATGCCCAGATCAGGATTGGTAGCGGTAATCGTGGCATCGGGATTGGTTACCGTGCCTGTCACGCGCACGCCGACCGGGCCGTATTGCTCGGACACAGCGCTGGCCGTCAGGTTGATCTGGCCATTGGTGTTATAACTGCCGCGCCCATCTGTGATGCGCAGCAGGGGCGAATTCATACGAACATTGGCGAAGCGGGCGACGCCATCCGAGGTATAGGAGATGTCGCTGGATGCCGTCAGGTTTCCGCCCAGATACTGGCGCATGGAATCGTTCAGCAGGCGGGTTGATCGTGCCCGAACCTTGCCTTGCAGCGCAAAGGAGCCATCGTCACGCGCCTGCAAGTCCATGTCGGTTTCAAAGTTGAAAATGCCAACGCTTTCCAGGCGGTAATCGTCGATCCTTCCGTCGACTGCGCCGGTATAAAGCCCGGTTGCCATATCGGCGACAAGCAGCAGCGTTGCGTCGATCCTGTCGGAGCGCAGGCGCATGTTATCGGACAGGATGCGTGTTCCGTCGATAGCGATATCACCGTCCAGGCGGACATTGGTGAGGCGGCCACCGGCAACGGTATCAAGCCCTGTTATGCGGCTGGCCGTGGCGGAGACCGGCACGACCATGCTGACCATATCGACTTCGGTACGGCCCTGCGCCCGCAGATTTTCCACACCCATGTCGTTCATCACGATTTGTGCCGCGCGGATATCGTATTCGACTGTCGGGGTGGTGAATGCGCCATCCATCGTCAGCATCGCGCGCAGGCCACTGCCGCGAAGATTAGGGGCAAGCGCGGAAGGCCGGCGCAGCACGAAGTTCGCGGTGAAATCGTCGAATTCGCTTGCTGCCAGATCGACATCGCCATTGGCGGTGAGATTGAACGCATCGCTAAAGATGCGGCCTTCGACGGTCGCCACGCGCTCATCCAGCGCGGTGGTAATGTCGATATTGGTTACATCGCCCAGCAGGGCGGCGGTGGAAGGCGGCGCGAATTTCCGCAAGCGTGTCTCTCCGCGCGTGGTAAAAGTCCCGTCACGGGCGAGCACGTCCAGATCCGCAAGCAGAGTGCCGCCGAGCGTAGCGTCCAGGGTGCCATCCCAACTGGCCCAGTCTCCGGCACCTTTCACTTTCACGTCCAGCGGTTCCGTCAGGCCCGCAAGGGCCGCGATCACGCCATCGCCGGGCGCTTGCAGATCAAGATCGATATCAAGCTGATTATCATCAGGCACTGCATCCAGGGCGAGCACGAACCGGTCGCCCCCGGCACGGTTTTCGCCTGCCAGAGTGCCGCCGTCCAGGTTCACCTGCGCGCGCGCATCGGCGATATGCACATCGCCGCTAAGGGTGGCGACGCGGCGTTCACCGGAAACAGGCGCTTCCACGATGAATTCGCCAACTTGCAGCCGATCTATATCAATATCGTAATCGGGCAGCAGGGGATCGTCGGTGGGAGGAGTCTCTGCAAATTCGGGCAACCGTTCCAGCACAATGGTTTCGGCGGTCAGCGCGTCGATGTCGATGTGGCTGTCGATGAAGGCAAAGGGATGCCAGTCCACCACCAGCTGAGGTGAGCGCAGGAACACGCCGCGCGGATCGGAAATCGTAAGGTCGCGAATCGTCATTTCGCTGTAGAGCGAACCGTCGATCTCCCCGATCCCGATGGCCATGCCGTTCTCGAATTCGAGAGCTTCGATTTGCCCGGCGACGAATTTGCGCCCCGGATCGGTGTTGACCCCCAGCATCACAACGCCGATCAGCACCACAATGCCCAGCAGCAGGAACAGCACCGTTTTGGCGGCAAACTTCCACCAGTTGCGGCGCGGCTTATGCGCCGTGTCCTGTTCGGTTTCGTAACCGGTATCGACTATATCGTCAGTCATCAGAAGGCCTGCCCGATAGAGATATAGATGCTGAAGGCACTTTCGCCATCGCGGCGCCCCAGCGGTGTGGCAACGTCCACGCGCAGCGGCCCGAAGTTGGTGTAGTAACGCCCGCCGATACCGGCGCCGTATCGTATGTCGGAGAAACCGGGTGTGCTGCTTTCGTAAACCTGTCCGGCATCAAGAAAACCGACCACGCCAAAGTTGCCGAAGCGGTAGCGGACTTCTGCCGCACCTTCGATAACGCTCAGTCCGCCGATGGGATTCAGCACGAATTCGTCCGCCGTTTCATCCGGATCTTCCGGATCGAAATTCGGATTGGTTTCAACAACCTTCGGGCCAAGCTGCTGATAGCCAAACCCGCGGACCGAACCGCCGCCCCCGGCATAGAACCTGCGCGACGGCGCAATGTCCACACGGTCCACGCCCTGGATAGTGCCGGCCTTCAACCTGCCCGCCAGTACGATTGAATCGCTGACGGGGAAATAGGCAGACCCGTCCAGAACGGCGCGGGCGTAAGGTGAGAAACCGTCCTGCAAGGATCCTTCTGGCTGCAACAGCGCCCGCAGGCGGAAGCCGCTTACAGGGTTCAGCAGGCTTTCCGTCGTATCGAAGCCGACCTGACCGGTCAGCGCCCCGATAAAGTACGTGCGATCAACCCGCTCGCCCAAATCGAAATCGTAATCCTCTTCGATCGAAGCGATAATTTCCGCGCCGTATGCGTAAGTGAAACGCTTTTGCCAGATTGGTGTGGAGGAATAGCTGATCAGGCCGCCAAGCCTTCCGGTGAAGGCTTCGAATGCATCGTAATTCAGGTGAGAAGCGGTAAGGCCCAGCTCAACCGTCCTGTCACGGCGCCCCGCGTTGGAACGGCGGAAAGTCACGCCCGCGCCCTGTTCCTGTGTGCCCAGAACTGCCGAGGCGATAAGCGCGCCCTCTGGGGGGAACATGTTGCGATGGGTCCAGCTGCCTTCAACCAGGAAACCCTGCCCGGTGCCAAAACCCGCACTGGCGCCAAAGGAACGTGGTGGGCCCGCGTTTTGTGTCACCGCAATGTTTACAAATTCGGTATCGTCCTGCGCATCAAGGCCGGTCCGCTCAGGTTCCACGGTCACCGTGTTGAATAGCCCGGTGGCGATCAGCGCGTCGCGAAGATCATCGACCTTGCGGCTGTCATACAGCTCACCGCGCTCGAACCGCGCCAGCACGTCCACATGCTCTGCATCGAATGCCATTTCTCCGCTGGTGGTAAAACCGCCAAACCGCGCACGCGGCCCGGTGTCCACCGGCAGGGTATAGATGCCGTCAGCGGTTTGCTTGTCCAGCAGAACGTCCCGCTGGCCAATCTCGACGAAGGGGTATCCCTGTTGGGGCAGGGTGATCGCGACCTGCGCCTCTGCACCCTGTACGCGCGCGGCGATGATCGGCTCACCCACCTGAAGAGCCAGATTTTCCCGGATGAGATCGGGTGGCGTGGTTGGCCCGGCTTCTATAATGATGTCGGAGAATACGAACCGCTCTCCGGGCGCGGTATCGATTATGGCCGTCAGTGGCTGGCCATTTTCCGCTTCGGACCGCTCGATGCGGGTGGTGACCGTGGCATCGTACCAGCCTTCGGAACGCAGCAGGCGTTGCAGCAGCAAGCTGTCTTCCTCGACCCGTGCCGACAGCATGGCGACATTGGCCACCTCGTCATCGTTTCCTTCCAGGGCCGAAAGCCCCTCGAACGTTCCGGCCAGGTCGATCTCGGTCTGCTCGTCGGCTTCTTCCAGTCCGTTGACGACGACGCCGTACTCCAGGTTTAGAATTTCGTCATCACTCTCGGTTTGGGCAAACTCCACCTCCCGCACCTCGAACTGGTCAAGCGGTGAGAGAGGTTCCAGCAGCTCTGCATCGCGAATCGGTGCGTCGGCGATGGCCTCGACCGTATCTCCATCGGCAAGTTCGGGCAGGCCGCGCGGTGCATCCGTAGCGACGGACATGGGCACGTCTGATTCCGGATCGGCGTTTTCTTCGGCAAACCGGCGCTCGAATTCCTCGATGCTTTCCAGCTCGAGCGACATTTCGGGATCTTCTTCGCCCAGTTCGGGAATTTCGCTGTTGAATTCCGCGTCCGAGATTATTTCTTCCACCTCGGGCAAATCGGCTTCGGGCGGGGCCGCAGGGATGGGCAGGGCGCCTGCCTCAAGCTCCGTCTGATCACTTTCGCGATCATCATCCTGTGCCAGCGCCGCCTGGGAATACAGGCCAACCATAGCGATCGCCATCGCGGATACGCCCCTGCGGATGCGCGTGCGCGACACCGTACTGAAGACAGCAAACGCCATTGAAATACGCATCAACTTCTCATCTGCTGTTGAACAATTACAAGCTATCGGATTGCGGGCCGCGGTCTTTTCAGCCAAGAATGAAAGGGCAATCACGATGGCTCATGAAGGAATTATCCATAAAAGACAATCAACCAGGCGCAAATGCCAGCTCGCCACTGGGATTGCCCTGGTCGGCATGGAAGCAAATCGGCAAGCGTATGTGGCTGATGATGGGATTTCATAATCTGTCATTACTGGCCGCAGGTACGGCGTTTTTCGTCTTCCTCGCAATTTCGCCGCTGCTGGCGGCAACGGTGATGACCTACGGCCTGCTGGGCGATGTGGAGACAGTCCAGCGTCAGATGATGACGATTGTCGAGCTGGTGCCACAAGAAGCGGCAAGCATGATCGAAGAACAATTGCTGGCGGTTGTCACCACCAATTCGGGCGTCACTGGACTGACGTTGCTGGTGTCCCTGGCGCTGGCGATTTTTGGCGGAATGCGCGCGGCAAACGGGCTGATCGGCGCGCTTAACATCATCAATTCAGAGCACGAATCACGCAATATCATCACCAAGACATTGCAGGCCATCGGATTGACAGCCGCAGCCGTGATGATTGCTCTGACGGGCCTGATCAGCGGCGGAATGGTTGCATGGCTTCAGGCGCAAACCGGCGACCTGATCGGGCCGGCGGCAGAAAGTTTTTACAAAATGCTGACCTGGCTAATCGCGATGGTGATCGGCTCTGCCGGCTTTGCCCTCATCATGCGATACGGACCGGACAGGCGGGCTGCCAAATGGCGATGGTTATCGCCCGGCTCACTATTGGCGACTTTCGCCTGGGTGGCCGTGTCGATCAGCTTCTCCCTCTATGTCCAGTATGTCAGCGATTATAATGCCACCTACGGTTCGCTTTCGGCGATCGTGGTGTTCCTGATGTGGCTGTTCCTGACCAGCTATGCCATTCTCATCGGCGCGCTGCTGAATGCTGAGATCGAGCGGCAGACCCATGTCGATACCACTGTCGGACACGATCGCCCGATGGGAGAGCGCGGGGCAGTAATGGCCGATGTCATCGTGAGCAAGCCGGTGAATGCGGAATTGCTGGAGAAAAAGCGTCGCCGGAAAAACGAGCGCGAAGCGCGTAAGGTATCGCAGGACTGAGGAAACTTCGGGAGAAGCCTTGCAACTGCGAGAGGAGATGCGACGGAAAAGCGCGCGCATCGTGTCGTTTTTTCATCGTATTGCCATGTCTATCGTATAGACGGAAACGATGACCCATAAGCTGTTTAGCGTAACCCTGTCCGCAGTATTCCTGGTGAGTGTCAGCACTCCGGCATTGGCGTGGGGGCCGGTGGGACATCGTATCAGCGCGCAGATTGCCGAGGATAATGTCAACGGCAAGACCAGGGCTGAAATCGAAGCGATCCTTGGACACGAGGGCCTGCCCGAGGCGAGCACCTGGCCTGACGAAGAGCGGTCGAACCCTGACCGGTTCTGGCAGGAAACCGCCTCCCCCTATCATTATGTAACCCTGCCAGACGGGGTGAGCGCCACCTCAATCAGCAGCCCGCCCGAAGGCGACGCGCTGACCGCACTTGACGGGTTTGTCGCCACTCTGCGCGATGACGATGCAACGCAGGAAGACAGGGCGCTGGCCTTGCGGTTCGTTGTGCATCTGGTGTCCGATCTGCATCAACCGCTGCATGCCGGAAATGGCAGCGACAGGGGCGGAAATGACTTCATCGCCAACTGGTTCGACAATGAGACGAACCTGCATTGGGTCTGGGATGAGGGCATGATCCTGCGCCAGCAGTTGTCCTATTCTGAATATGCCCAGCGCCTTGAAGACAGGATCGAAGCCGACGACGTGATTTCCTGGTGGGATGCCCGCCCCGCCACATGGGTGTCCGAAAGCGCCGATCTGCGCGACCGTATATACCCCGAGACGGGCGGTGAATTGGGTGAGGGCACGCGGGAAAGCCCTGCCGTTCTTGGGTACAGCTACCAATGGACTTGGATGCCGGTGAGTGAGGAACGTCTGGCCCAATCGGGAATTCGCCTTGCAGCCTATCTCGACTGGGTATTCGCCGGCCAATGAGCCGGATTGGAAAAACAGCGCGCAATAACGGAGAACATGTGGCGACTAAAATTGGTGAAATCGACGGCATTCTGGACCAGCTTGAGGCGATCTCGGATGCATCGCGTGAGAATCTTGTTTCCGGCCTGCGCGCCTATGCCGACAGCCGCACCCCGCCCGATTCACGCAAGCGGGCAGAGGGGCAGTTTTCCTATCCCCAGCTCACCCTGTATTTTCCTACCGATGAAAAGCTGGAGCATCCCGCACGGTCCTACGCGCGGCTGAACCAGTCGGGCACCTACTCCAGCTCCATCGCAGAGCCGCGGTTGTTTCGACCTTATCTTAAGGAGCAGTTGCATCATCTGGTCAGCGATTATTCCGTCGATCTGAGCGTCAGCCGGTCAAAAGACGAGATACCCTACCAATATGTGCTGGATAGTGGTGCGCTGGACTTGCAGAATGTCGGCAGCGCGGAACTGACGCGGCATTTCCCGGCCTCCGATCTCGTCAAGATCGGGGACGAGGTGGTTGATGGAACGTGGATTGACGAGGATCGCGCGCACCGTCCGCTATCGCTGTTCGATGCGCTCCGCACCGATTTCAGTCTTGCTCGATTGCGACACTATACCGGCACACCTGCAGGCCATGTGCAGCGCTACGTCCTGTTCACCAACTATATCCGCTATGTCGAGGAATTCATTGATTTCGCTCTTGAACAGCTTGCTGATCCGGATAGCCGCTACGAAAGGTTTTCCGCACCCGGCGCGGTGATCGAACGCGGCGATCTGGCTGGCGCGCGAGACCGGATTACGGAGGGGACCTGGCGCAAGCATCAGATGCCCGCATACCATCTGGTTGGAAAAGACAATTCCGGCATCACGCTGGTGAATATCGGGGTTGGTCCCGCCAACGCCAAGACGATCTGCGATCATATTGCGGTGCTGCGTCCGGAGGTATGGCTGATGATCGGGCATTGTGGTGGATTGCGGCCCAGCCAGACGATCGGTGACTATGTTCTTGCCCATGCCTATCTGCGTGACGACAATGTTCTGGATGCCGCCATCCCGCCGGAAATTCCCATCCCGCCGATTGCCGAGGTGCAGACCGCCATGTTCGAGGCGGCCCGCCGGATAACCGGCGACAGTGACGAGCAGTTGAAACAACGCCTGCGCACAGGCACGGTCGTAACCACTGATGATCGGAACTGGGAACTCCATTTCACCCGGTCTGCGCTGCGTTTCAACCAGAGCAGGGCGGTCGCCATCGATATGGAATCGGCCACCGTGGCGACGCAGGGTTATCGCTTTCGCGTGCCCTACGGGACACTGCTTTGCGTGTCGGACAAACCCCTGCACGGCGAAATCAAGTTGCCCGGTCAGGCGAATGCTTTTTACGAGAAATCGGTGAGCCAGCATCTGCGCATCGGTATTGAAACGCTGAACCTGCTGAGCGAGGCGAAGGGCAGCTTCCACAGTCGCAAACTGCGCAGTTTTGACGAACCGCCGCTGCGCTGAACGGCACCGCCCAGTTCGATAGCAAACACAGAAAAGCGGCGGCGTTCCCCCGAACGCCGCCGCCCTTCTTGTGACGAACTTTGCCTGGCCTAGAAGCCGAGCAGGAGCGACACGCTGGCAGCGCGCGGAGCGCCGATCTGCGCGAAGCCGAAACCGTCAAGCGAACCGCCGAAGAACCCGATGTAATATTCATCGAAGATATTCGTGACGTTCAACTGGACCGCTGCGGTCTGTCCGTTGCCAAATTCGGCAACATTGATGCGCAGATCAAGGTCGACCAGCGTGTAGGCGGGAGCCTCAACTTCATTCAGATCGTTGATCCAGCGCGGGCCGGTGTGCTTGACCTGAAGGCCTACCTCAGCCGGGCCGAGATTGGCCTGTGCGCGGCCACCAAAGCTGTAGCTTGGGGTGCCCGATTCCGAATTGCCGGCGGTCGGGAAGAAGATGGGGTTGCCATCGTCATCCACGCCGTCCTGCACGTCTTCCTTGATTTCGGATTCGTTGATCGAACCAAAAACATACAGCAGCGTATCATCGGTGGGTGCAAACGAAACGGAGCCGTCGACGCCGTATTTGTCAACGCGGCCAAGGTTACGGAAAACAACCGCACCTTCGCCATTGCGCGCCGTAGGATCGAAGGCCGAGGCCAGACGATCATTATAGCGCGTGTACCAACCGGCCAGCTGGGCCTGCACCCGGCCACTGGTGAAACGGAAGCCAGCGTCGATGCTATCCGTGGTTTCGGGAACCGGACGGGCACGCTCTTCGTCGGGGATGTACAGCGAGTCATACAACGGATCGGTGCCCGGCACAGACAGCCCCTTGTTGTAGTTGGCAAAGGTCGAAATATCGTTCGTTATTTCATACACGAAGCCAAACGACGGCAGGAACTTGTTGTAGTCGTACTCGCGCGAAATCGGCGCGACATAGTCCGGATTGGCGGCTTCATAAGCGGCCAGATCCTGGCCCGGGTTGGGGCAATCCACGAAACCGTTGATCGAAGTGGTGTAGCAATTCTGGTTCAGTTCGCGGGTAAAGAACGGAAGACGCATGCCAGCGACGATGTTCAGTGCACCGAAGTTGCCGGCATATTCGGTCGATAGCTGGTTCAGGATTGCATATGACAGGCGGTCACGCTTGTTCACCTCGATACCATTCACATCCAGCAGCGGGCTGTCGATTGCATAGATATCGCTGATTTCGCCATTGGGAAGCATGGTGGTGATCTCGCCGGTCTGGCGGTGACGTGCGTGATCCAGCGTGTATGCGGCGCGCACGGTGTGATCGGGATTGATGTCGTAGATCAGGTTTGCAACGACGCCGAAACGATCCGTCCGTGTCTGGCTGGGGTCATTACCGGCAATGCGATCCAGCATGTCTCCGTCACCGTTAAGGTCACGTCCGAAGTAGTAGCCGCCGTTGAAGGCGCCGGTATACGATCCGGTGACGATGAAATCATCGTTATCGTCTGTGAAGCCGGTGTTAAAGAACGATTCACGAAGATCGTCGGGGCCGCCGCCGTTCGCCTTCACGTACTGATAGCTCGCGTCCAGAGCAAAGGTTAGCGAATCGCTGAGCGTGAATAGCGAGTTCGCACGCACGTTGCCGGTGCGTGACGGGTTGAAACGGCGATAGAAGGCCGCGCCGCAGCCGTTGCGATCGTCATAGCGCTCGGATTCGCCATTGGTGCCGCCGCCGTTGATCAGGACATTGCTGTCAACCGTGCAGGGAAATTCACCGCTGAAGCGATAAACTTCGAAGCGGGCTTCTTTCGCGTCAAAACCCTCGGCAGCCAAGGCGGGTGGCACATTGCCTTCGCCGAAGAGCAAAAGATTATCGAGGCTTTCAGAGCCTGCGAAGTTGTTGACGTTCTCGTTCCAGTGGCCGGTCAGCGAGACGAAATCACCATCGTTGCCGATGTCCTGCCAGATGCGGGCATTGATCTGCGTCTTGTCGATTTCGCCGTAAGGATTGTAGGGCACGCCATAGGTCGTGTAGCTGATGGCGCCGAAAGCTTTGAGGCCGTTGCCGGTGATATCGCCCGTGTCCAGCATCACGAAGCCGCGATAGTAGTCCGTATCCTGCGCGTTGCTGGCCAGCACCTGGCCATAGGATGCCGTGGCGGTAACCGCCATGAAATCAGATGGTTCGCGCGTACGGATGTTGATCGTGCCACCGGCCGCAGAAGCAGTCGGGCTGTCGACGTCGGTCGTGCCAAGGTTGACGCTGATCGACGACAGGACTTCGGTATCGACCTGCTGGTTCGTATACAGAGCGTAGTTGCCGCTGTCATTCAACGGAATACCGTCAAGCGTCTGAGAAACGCGATCCGCGCCAAAGCCGCGGATGGTGAAGCCGCCACCCGAAGATCCCCACGGGTCATTGTTCTGAAAGCTGACGCCGGGAACGAGATTGACGATATCGTTAAGCGACTGGCCGGGGCGCTGGCGACGGATGACTTCTTCATCCAGAACTTGCTTGGCACGCGGCGTGTCGGGGATCTGGATCCCGCCGACATCAATATCTCTCGCTCCGGTGACGATGATGGTGTTGTCTTCAAAATCGGTCGAGCCGGTCGACTGCGCGAAGGCAGGTGATGCGATACCAAGCACGACGCAGGGCATGCTCACGGCGAGAAGCAAGCGGGCTTTCATTCAATTTGTCCTTACTAGAAATTACGATCCCGGACCCGTCGTCCAGCAGCACCTATTAAGGGAGAGAAGTCTTACAGTGTAAAGACATCCGGACTGAGTTCTTCGCGGTGCAGCAAATGGATTTACAAATGTTGCTGCATTGCAACACCG
>JBASBA010000284.1:0-10694 GCA_049650885.1 Alteraurantiacibacter sp.
CCCATCAGCATGGTTAGAATGCCCACAATTACGCCAAGGATCAGCGGCCCGATCGGAGAAATGTAGAGGCCGGAGCGATAGAAACGCCAGCGATAGGGAAGGCTGGCAATCATGGGATGGTGTCGCCGCTTGGCCGGTCGCTGGCCGGATTTTCCTGCGGGGTTGCGCAGCGAATCTACGCTCTCGCGCGCCATCAGTCCGCCAATCGTGCCCAGCATCACCACATATAACACGTTGATGACGACATCGATCTGGCCTGCAGACCGCAACAGGTTGAAGATGACCGCGCCCAATAGCGCTCCCACCATGCCGCCTGCCACGGTAACGCCGCCCATCTGGTAATCCACGCCCTGCTTGCGACTGTGGGCGAACACGCCCGAAACGCTGGCGCCCGTTACCTGAGTCGCGGCAGAAGCTGCGGCAACGGTGGGCGGAATTCCGTAGAAAATCAGCAGGGGGGTGGTGAGAAAGCCACCCCCCACGCCGAAAACACCCGATAGAATGCCCGTGGCCACGCCCAGCGCGACGATAACAAGACCGTCCACAGCAAGATTGGCAATGGGGAGATAGACATCCATGATCTGCGCCTAGTGCAAAGGCGCGATTGATAGAAGTTGAATGCGCGCTTTGCCTAAAATCCGGTCACGAGTGTGAGCGCAGGGCCACTAGATGGCTGCGCATCACCGGCAATGCGAAAACGATAATCCGCCGCGATACGTCCTCGTGCCTGCCCGATTCGAAAGCTGAGACCCGCGGTAGGCCCGATATCCAGACGTTGCGCATCATTCTGCGCCCCGCCCCACGCGGCGCCCCCGGCGGTAAGCCGGAAATTCTGCGCTCCGGCCAGTTCCCGCGTCACGCGCGCCTGCCCGTCGGCAAATGGCGTGGCGAATTCGCCCGTGACATATCCACCTTGCAGGTAGGCTTCGCCCGTCAGGCCTGCGGGAAGCGCCATCGGCGCGATTTCGGTAACTGCGTAGGCAGCGCCGCGCAGCCGCGTACCCCTGCCGGTCTCACTCACCCGTGCTTCGGCGGCAATGCGTACCGGGATGGCGGGTATGGGCCGCGCAGAGGCGCCGATGGCGAGGTCGGTCTCTCGCGCACCCTCAAGCGCACGAGTGGCACGAAGGTGCAATTGCGGCGCAAGGGCACTGGCCGGACCCAGGCGGTAGGCAAGGATGGCACCCGCCTGGCTGCGTCCATAGCTGGGCCGCCCGGATGTCAGCGGGGTGGTCGTATCATCGCGCCATAGCGCCCAGATATCCAGCGACCATTGACTGATGGATGCGCCTCGCTCAAATTCCCTCGCCGCTTCGGGCGCGTAGACCACGCCCGGTGCGATCGGGCGAATGGAGGGACGCGATTGCGGCGCGCGCAGATTATCGCCATTCCCCCGGTAAGCTGCGGCCAGCAACATGGTGTGGGCGACAATCCTGTTAGCTGCGCGAAGGCCGGCACGGCCTGCCCCGGTGCGCGCAGCACGCTCTTGCATCAGGGGCAATTCGGAAACGGGTCTTTCAAGCGGTTCGTAAACATAGGGCTGCACAAGCGGACTTGGCGAGGTTTCGCCCGCCTGCTCAGGAACCGATACGATATGGGTTGACGGCAGCGTCGCGGCTGGCCCGTTAGATTTTGACAAACCTGCGACTGTCGGCGTTCCAGGCGAGAATGGCGTATCCCATATTGCTGCGCGCACAATGATCCAGCCGCCCAGCAAGATGGCGAGCGAAAGCAGCGGCCAGCCGCGCATACCGCAGTTGCCATCTCTCATCGCGCCCATTCCAGCGAAGACGCGCGGGAAGGATGTGCATCATGCGCAGTCTTTTCCCACTGCGGAGCTTCACCGCGCAGCGTCTTGGTATAGGCGAATAACGCCCGATATCCGGCCATGATGCTGATGACATTGGCTACGGGTATCCGCGCAACGGCGTGAAGTCCCTCCCGCCAGCCGTACTCCGCTTTCGTGAAGGTAAACCGCATGAACCCGCGCCATGCAAAGCTGGCAATGTTGAAAGCAAGCAGGGCCAGCAGCAAACCGTTTGGCTGCCAGGGTGCGGCGTAACCACCCGCTCTCAATCCAGCCAGCAGCAGTGCAATCAATATCAGCGCATAGCCTGAGAAGAGCACGACAGCAGAAAGCGGGCCGCGCCGGTCACGCATTCGCATCCACCATTCGCCCGGGCCACCTGTCCAGCCGAGTCGATCCCAGCCCTGAAAGGCGATGCCGTGCATCCAGCGTGCCTTCTGGCGCACTGCATGGCTCAGTTGCTCGGGGAAATAGGCACGGGTCGCAACCAGGTGGCCATTATCGCCGCGAACCCGCAGGAACCGCGAGGTCCCGCCCATTGTCGCAACTTTGATGCCGAGTTCGTAATCTTCGGTCAGCGAATCTTCGTCGAACGGACGATCGCTAGGGGAATTGCGTGCAATGTCGGACAGGATGCGCCGCTCGAATGCGCAGCCAACCCCGGCGGCGGGGAGGCTGGCACCAAGTGCGTTGCGCACGACCATGGACTTGCCATGCGCCTCGGCAAACTCCTCGCAATAGTGGCTGCCGATCCAGCGCGACCGTCGGCTCGGCATTGGCAGCACGGGTAGTTGCACGAACTGGGCAGCGCCTATGGCGTGATCCAGCAAGGCCAGCGCAGCAGGATCCACCATGTCTTCCGCATCGTGCAGCAACACCATCCGCGCCTCTCGCCCCTCGCGCGTTTCATCCTGCCTCATGGCTTCGTAGAGACGGTTCAGGCAGTCCGCCTTGGTAGACGGCCCCTCACGGTCGTGCACCACGATGCGCACGCGGGCATCCCCGTTTGCCCCGTGCGCCGCGGCCTCCAGGGTATCAGGATCGTTGCGATATACGCCCACATAGATACGCAAGTTGTCCTGCGGCCATACGGCCAGCGCGTGGCAAAGCGTATCGGCGATGACTTTCGCTTCCTGCCATGCCGGAACGAATACAGCGGCACGCCCGGCCAATCGCGTGTCCTTGATGTCGCTCCGATTCACCACGCGTGTCTGCGCGCGACCAGTCAGCCGCAGCCAGAACCACGCAACATCCAACGAAAGCTCGTCGATCGCGCCAAGCACGAAAAAGAAGCTGGCAAACAGCAATAGTTCAAGTTCGACCTGTGCCAGCAAATGCAGCACCGCCGTGGCAATTTCGCCCATCTTATGCCCCGCGACCCGGTATTTATGCGTAGCGATAGTTTGTGCAGCGAAAAAGGCAATGATCCCCTACGATGATCGACAGGACCATTTTGCGGGCTTGCATAAGGTGGCGATATTAGAGAAGGGCTTTCGCCATGTCAGAACCGAATATCATAATGTCCGCCGTTCGAAACTTCAAAGCCCTGTTCAAGGCAGATGCATTTGAAGGAATCCTGCTGATCGTAGTGGCGCTGGTCGCGATCATCATCGCCAATTCAGGGGTGGCCGGCGCGTACAACGACTTGTTCGAAGGTTCGCTGTTCGGCCGAGATTTCTGGCTTTCGATACCGGGCAATATCGACAAGCTCATGTATCTCGACACTCTGCATGGCTGGATCAATGACGGGTTGATGGTGATCTTCTTCTTCGTAGTCGGCCTCGAAGTGAAGCGGGAACTGATCTGCGGAAACCTTTCGGATCCAAAGCAGCGTACCTTGCCAATCCTCGCCGCAGCAGCCGGTATGGCAATGCCGATCCTGGTCTTTTTGGCCGTAACAGGAGGCGCGGCGGATTACCGCGCAGGCATGGCAATTCCGGCGGCAACCGATATCGCCTTTGCCATGGGCGTGATCGGCCTGCTGGGCACGCGCGTACCCAAATCACTGCGGCTTTTCCTGCTTACCGTAGCAATCGTCGATGATATCGGTGCAGTGGCCATCATCGCGATTTTCTATTCAGAGCCCAAGATCATGTGGCTGCTGATTTCGCTGGGCGTGTTCCTTGTCATGCTGGCAATGAACCGCGCGAGGGTCCGTCACCTGTCGCTGTTTGTTATCGCCACCATCATACTGTGGTATTGCGTGCTGAACTCCGGCGTGCACGCCACGATCGCCGGCGTGCTGGCCGCCTTCACCATCCCGATGCACTCGAAAGACGGGTATTCCATGCTGGAGAATGTCGAACATTCGCTGGTGCCGTGGAGCGCATATCTGGTGGTGCCGATCTTTGGCTTTGCCAATGCTGGTGTCAGTCTGGAAGGCATTGGCTTTGAAAACCTGCTTGATCCTCTGCCACTTGCCATTGCGGCAGGCCTGGTGGTCGGAAAGCAGGTCGGCATTTTCAGCACAGTCTGGGCGTCTGTTAAACTGGGAATCGTAAAGATGCCTGCCGGTTGTTCATGGCCAGAGGTTTGGGGCGTATCGATCCTGTGCGGGATCGGCTTCACGATGAGCCTGTTCATTGGTGAACTGGCGTTCGACGGCTCGCCATTCCTGCGGGAGGAGGCCAAGATCGGTATTCTCACCGGTTCGCTGGTCTCTGCCGTGTTGGGTTACGTAATCCTCAGGATGACAACCACCCACCCGGACGAGATTGCCGACGATCCCAACAGTCCGGTAGTCTGAGAAAACAAAAGGGCCACTGCCTGCCAGCAGTGGCCCTTCTCGTTTGCGCCGTTAAAAGTTCAGTTTGCGTCAGTCTGCCTTGTTGACCGGCGGGTTCTCGCCCAGATCTTCGTACCAGGCCTCGACAGGTCCGGTCAGCTTGATCGTCAACGGCCGCCCCTTGCGGTCCACCGTCTTGCCCGCCTGCACGCGCACCCAGCCTTCGGAAATCGAGTATTCCTCGATATCGTGGCGTTGCTTGTCCTTGAACTTGATGCCGATGCCGCGTTGCAGCTTGTCGGCATCAAAATGCTCGCTGCGGGGATCGATCGAAAGATGATCTGGCGGGGTGTCGTTGCTGTTTTCTTCGCTCATGGCGAATAGCCACTAGACCCACCTGCGTAAAAATCAATCAGGCGGAAGATTCGGCAGTTCGGGTACCGGCTGCGAGGGCAGCTCCGACGGGCTCTGGCCCGGATTATCGAAATCCTCCCGCCCATCGGGAAACTCGTCTCCGCCGTCCTTACCCGGATTGACCGTATCACCGCCCTTGCCGGGCTCATCAATATCTCCCTCCAGTTCATCGGAGTGAAGCGGTTCCTGCTGCGGGTCCATCTGCGGCGTCAAGTCGGCGCCGGGGCTGTTGTCTTGCGTGTCGGAACTCATGACATTTAACCTTCTGTGATCGATCATGAGGAAACGCATTGCGCGTGCCTGTCGTTCCTGTTGCACAATCCATCAATCGTCATCCTTGCCCTTTTGCCCCGCCCCCCCTATGGGCACCGCTTCGTTTCGCAGGCGTCCTGCCTGCACGGTTCGTCGGGCCGCGGGCGTGGCGGAATTGGTAGACGCGCTGGTTTTAGGTACCAGTATCGCAAGATGTGGGGGTTCGAGTCCCTTCGCCCGCACCAGTTTCGCATGTCGGTTACGGCATGCGAGAACCGGACAAGAGATTTGAGTAAAGGCTGTAAAATGCAGATCGTCGAAACCACCAATGAAGGCCTCAAGCGCGCCTACACCGTCACCATTACGGCCAAGGACATCGAATCGAAGATCGATGCCGAGGTAAAGAAGGTTGCACCACAGGTACGCATGCCAGGCTTCCGCCCCGGCAAGGTGCCCGCCAACCTCGTGCGCAAGATGCATGGCGAGGCCCTGCACGCCGACGTGTTGAACACGACGGTGCGCGAATCGGTCGATGGCCTGATTCGCGACAAGCAGTTGCGCCCCGCCCTTCAGCCCAAGGTTGAGATGACCGAGGGTTACGAACAGGGCAAGGATGCCGAACTGACCGTAGAAGTTGAAGTGCTGCCCACGATCGAGGCGCCTTCTGTCGATGGCCTGAAGCTGGAAAAGCTGACCGTGCCCGTCTCTGACGAGCAGATGGAAGAAGCGCTGGGCCGCATTGCCGAAAACCAGAAGACCTACAAGGACGCTGCAAAATCCAAGAAGGCCGCTGACGGCGATCAGCTGATCATCGATTTCGTTGGCCGCGTGGATGGCGTGGAATTTGAAGGCGGCAAGGCTGAAGACGCACCTCTGGTAATCGGCTCCGGCCAGTTCATCCCTGGTTTCGAAGAGCAATTGACCGGCGCGAAGACGGGCGATGAGAAAACCATCACCGTCACCTTCCCCGAAGATTACCAGGCCACGCATCTGGCCGGTAAGGACGCCGAATTCGATGTCACCGTCAAGCAGGTGAAGGTCGAGGACGAGACGAAGATCGACGACGAGTTCGCCAAGAGCCTCGGCCTCGAAAGCCTCGACAAGCTGAAAGAGCTGATGAAGGGCCAGATCGAGCAGGAAAGCGCTGGGCTGACCCGCACCCAGATGAAGCGCCAGCTGCTCGATTCACTGGCAGCCGATCACGATTTCGATGTGCCGCCCACCATGGTGGAAGCGGAATTCGAGCAGATCTGGAACCAGCTTCAGCAGGAGGCTGCCAAGGAAGAAGATCCCGAAGCTGCGATCAAGGAAATCGAATCCGAGAAGGACGATTACAAGCGCATTGCAGAGCGTCGTGTGCGCCTTGGCCTGCTGCTTTCCGAGATCGGTCAGGCCAACGGCGTGGAAATCTCCCAGCAGGAAATGCAGATGCTGATGCAGCAGGCTGCACAGCAGTATCGCCCTGAAGATCGCCAGCGGTTCATGGAATATGTCCAGAACGAACCGATGGCACAGGCGCAGCTGCGCGCCCCTCTGTATGAAGACAAGGTCGTCGATTTCCTGTTCGACAAGGCCGATGTGACAGAGCGTGAAGTGACCCGCGAAGAGCTGGAAGCTGCCATCGAAGCCGAAGAAGGCGCCGAAGCCGAAAAGGCCAAGCCTGCCGCCAAGAAAAAGGCTCCGGCCAAAAAGAAGGCAGACGACAAGAAAGCCGACGCTGACGAAACGCCTGCTGCAAAGAAGGCTCCAGCAAAAAAGGCCGCCGCCAAGAAGGACGCGGACGCAGACGACAAGCCCGCAGCGAAGAAGGCTCCGGCCAAGAAGGCTGATGAAAAGAAGCCCGCAGCCAAGAAGGCTCCGGCCAAGAAGGCTGCTGCCAAGAAAGACGCCGAGTAAAGCCCTGCACCTTCCCCGTGCCAGTTCGCACGGGGAGAGCAGGCGAGTGCTGCAATAATCGCATACCGGCTCTCAGCACGATTTGCTTGTTCAATCAAATTAACCTCCTCTTCGCCCAGGCGAAGGGGAGGTTTGTTTATTAGAAGTTGCCCGCGATCGTAATTCGCAAGGTCTGGCCGATCGCGCGTCGGCGTTCTTCCTTGAACAATACGGGCGCATCGTCGCGCGGCCCATCGTATACCGTTCTGGAAAGTGTCGTGTTGGCATCGAACACATTGCCTAGCCGAGCCGCGACAGTTGCGCCAAGTACGTCCTTGTGTTCCACGAACACGGCGCCAAACGTGCTTGGTCCGTGGTCGAACAGAACCTCTTGCACGCGGTAAATTGCTGCACGCTCGGTGTCCCGAAACGCCAGACCCCACGCAAAGTCGGTTTCCGGAATATCATGCCGGAAATCCATCTCGATCTGGAAGGGATTATTCCCGTCGAACCGCCTGTCGATAGCTGTGACGGGGTCTGTGAGGTTTGAATCCTCAACCTCGATCCGCACATCAAGTTGCGCACCGCGAATGCCCAGTGGCTCCAACTCCAACCTGCCATTAAGCGCCGCGCCATAGCGGCGTGCGCTGGCAATATTACCGCGCGCCTCGCCGCCGCCAGCTACGGGCACGATCAGCACAAGATCCTCGATCCGCTCGTCAAACAGGGTAAGTGTCGCAGAACCCCACGGACCAAAGTTCTTGGCCACTTCCAGCTTCGCATCCCAGTTCTGCTGCGGACGCAGATTGTTGTTACCCGCATTGGCCTGGTCATCTGTAAGGTTCACGCTGGCAAGGAAATCGCTGAAGTTGAGTTGTCCAACCCGGCGCGCAATTTCCAGGTTCACGTCAAGCCCCTCGGCCGCTGCCCAGGCCAGGTTGATGGTGCCCTTTGGCCGTTGGAACTGGCGCGACAGGGCATTGGCTCCGGTTTGCGCAATCTGGGAATATTCGCCGCCGCCCAACAGTTGCACGGAAATGTCATCGGTCAGCGGAAAACCTACGCTCAGCAAGGCCTCGTAACGATCTTCTCGCACGCCGCCCGCGCCAGCCGGGAATGGTATCTCGACATAATCCTGCGCCAGCGCGTCATAACCGAACAGCCGGCCAATCTGGTCAAGCCGGTTAAACGCCGCCTCGCCCGAAACCTGCCAATCTGCCCCCCACATGCCCCAGGTGTATTCGGCGCGGCCAATGCGCTCGCCCTGTTCACGCACCCTTGCGAATTGTGTGCCGCTGGTACGAAAATTGCCCAGATCGAGGAGCGAGTTCGTTATAAAATCACTGTCCTCGTACGCCTCCAGCGCAATCAGTTTCAATCGACCCGGTCCAATTGGGAATGTGATATCGGCCCCGATCTCATAGAACCATTCATCCTCCGTGGCACGGAAACGCTCCAGGAAAGCATCGCGCGGATTGGCTGCAATGCGCTGCTCCTCCTCAATGCTGCGAAATATCTTGATGCCGCCGTTCAGGTTCAGGTTGGCCGTAACATCCGGGCCAAGGTCGACCTGGAATTGCCCGTTCAAGGTTGGCCGGTTGAAATCCCCGCGAGATAAATTGTCACGCACGTCAACCGCGCCAAAGGCATCGGTGAAGATGGCCGGCCCCTGCGAACCGCGATAGAACGCGCCGCTATCCAGAGCGACGGTGAAATCCACCGGGCCAGCCCCGCCGGAAAGGGATACCTCACCTTCGTAGATATTGGGGTTCGCAATTCCTGAATAAAACTCAGGCTGGTATTTGAACTGGCCCGACAAGCCGCCCTGTTCCACGATAATGTTGGCCACGCGGCCGGAAAGGCCCGGAATGTCCAGCGTCGCGCCATCGACAACTTCGATACGAATGACATTGCTTACGGGGATACGCGCCAGCTGCTCTGCCGTACTGGTTGATTTGCTGGAAATCCGGCCGCCGTTGATCAGCAGGTTTTCCTGCGCCTGGCCAAAGCCGCGGCTGCCGCCGCCGTCATTGTCGATCTCGAAACCTGGAATTTCCTCGATCAGGTCAGCTGCATTGCGTGGGGCAAAGCGTTCGAAATCTTCAGGTACGTATACTTCGCGCGCTGCAGCGCTGGATGCGGGACGCTCGGCCGGGGACAGTTCCACGGCTTCGGGAGGCCCGGCATCGGTAGGATCAAGATCTTGCGCAAGACCTTGCGACGCCGGATAAAAAAGCGCCGTAATCAGCGCAAGATAGGCAACCTGCGGACGGCGAACGGACACGCAACTACTCTCCTAATTGACTTTGTCCGGCGGGCTAGATGAAATTGACTTGCAGGTAAAGCAAGTCATGCCCCGGTCCGTTGACTATATGTCAATTGCCATCGGTTGCGCCCCAGGGTTGCCACGGCTCAAATCTCGGCTCCGGTATGTCTACCGATCGCGCCCGTTCATAGGCAGCGCCGGCCCGCAGTATGGCGTGATCGTCCCACTGGGCTCCGATAAAGGACAGGCCAACCGGCAGGCTTTCGACATGACCCATGGGGACTGTAAGGTGCGGATAGCCTGCCACAGCGGCAAGACTGCCGATACCGATGCCGCCGGTGAAATGATCGCCCAGCACAAGGTCGACATTCCATGCCGGTCCGCGCGTTGGTGCGATCAGGAAGGCCACATCGTTGTTGACCAACATCCGGTCGATACCTTCCTCCCGCGCCAACCTGCGCGAGGTTTCCAGCGCGGTGCGGTAGGCTTCCTCGTCTGTCGTCGCCAGCGCCATCTCGAATAGCTCCTGTCCGAACCAGCGCAGTTCCGACAGGGCGTGAACTGCGTTGAAATCGATCAGGTCCTTTAATGATCGCACAGGAATTTGGGCGGGAGAGCCTGCAAAGTATGGCCCGATGTCGCGCTGAAATTCATACAGCAGTACGGTGAATTCGGCTTCTCCCAACGCTTCGTCCGGGATGAACTCGATATCCACCAGAACCGCACCTGCGCGGCGCAGATCGGACAGTGCCTGCTCGTAAAGCTGGCCCAGCGGCGCGAAATCACCGTAACGGCCTCTTACTACGCCGATCCGCACGCCAATCAGTGACGACTGGCCAATTCCTTGCGCGAAATTCGTCTTGTGCATGTCCGCGTCGGCAGTTGCCGGGTCCAGCGGATCGCTGCCCGCAATCGCGCTCAGCAACAGTGCTGCATCCTCTACCGTACTCGCCATCGGACCGGCCGTATCCTGGCTGGCACTGAGCGGAATGATATGCGTGCGGCTCACCATGCCCACTGTAGGCTTGAACCCGACCACACCGTTCACACTGGCGGGGCAAGTGATCGATCCGTCGGTTTCGGTGCCGATAGCCGCCCAGGCAAAGCCAGCGGCCACCGCCGCGCCACTGCCGCTGGAAGAGCCGCAGGTGTTGCGATCCGTGGCATGGGGATTGCGCGTCTGCCCGCCAATCGCGCTCCACCCGCTGGTGGAATTCGTGCTGCGGAAATTGGCCCATTCCGAAAGGTTCGTCTTGCCCAGAACCACGCCGCCGTTCTGGCGCAAGTTGGCGATCAAAGGGGCATCGCGGCCGGTAACATTTTCCGCCAGGGCCAGACTGCCCGCGGTTGTCGCC
>JBASBA010000285.1:0-7717 GCA_049650885.1 Alteraurantiacibacter sp.
GGAATGGCCCTGCCCCGAACGGCAGCTGGCCCATCGCATAAAGGGCTATCGCATCGATCAGGAAGAACCCCGTGATCAGCCAGTAGGGATTTAGCCGATCCAGCAGGAAGCCCATCGTCAGCGTGCCCGCCGCGCCGCCCACGAACGAAATCATCGCAAGGATCGCGAATTCCTGAATAGGGATGCCGCCCATTTCCTGGAAAAAAGTGGGCATCCAGTTGGCCAGCAGGGCAATATTGCCCAGCGCCAAAAAGCACGCGGACCATAGTATCAGTGTCTGCAACAGGTACGGCTGGCGCAGCAGCGCAAGCGGACCGGCTTTCGCCTCGCCCGCCAGGCGGGGCTTGATATCGCCCAGATAGAATGTCTCTCCACCATACACCGGCTGGCTTGCATCCATCATGCGGATCGTCTGGGGGATCTTGGGATCGTCTGGATTGCGCGACACGCGAAAGGCCAGGCTTTCCGGCACCAGCCACAACAATGGCACGGCGATAAAACCCAGCACACCGGCCACCCAGAAACCGATCTGCCATCCATACAGGTCCAGCAGCCATGCCGCCACAACGCCGCTGGCAGCAGAGCCGGAGGAAAAGAAAATCAGCGCCAGCGCGATAAAGAAAGCGCGTTTGCGCTTCGGCGTCATCTCGGACAGTAAAGAAAGGCCGATGGGCAACATGGCTGAAAAGAAAATGCCGGAAACCCCGCGCAACACCGCCATCTGGGTCACCGTTTGCGCCCACGCGGCGGCGATGGAGAGGACCGCAAAGCCAAAGGCGCAAAGTGCCAGAACAGGCCGCCTGCCAATTCTATCGGCAAGCGGCGGCATCGCAAATGCACCCACCGCCATGCCCACATAGGTCCAGAAGATAACGTCGCGCATCTCTGCTGGTTCGACGTTCAAACCTTCTGCGATTGCGGGCAGGATCTTGCCAAAGAAATACATGTCGAAGCCGTCGATGAACAGCATCGTTGCACACACCGCCAGCAATATGATTTCACGCCGCCCAATCGGACGTTGATCGATAAATTCAGCGACATCGAAGCGCGATTGCTGGCTCGGACCGGCCATGATCTCTCCCTTGCGGGAAAGACTGACCTATGCGTGTGCCTTCGTCAATTGGCCCCCGTCGCTGAAGGGCGGCAAAGGTTCTTGCGGGTTGTTCGGCACCAGGATCAATTCGCCCTGCTCAATACGTACGCTGGCAAGGCGGGATAGCAGGTTCATGCCGATCACGTTGGTCTCCCCAAGGCCAGGAGCGATTATCGCATCCAGCCCGCTGGCAGCGACATTGCCAAAGCGCATATTGTCGATATTGGTCATATAGGCAGCAACCGCGCCGTTGGCCGTCTGCAACCGTATGGGCAGGCCGCCATCTCGCGCTTCCAGGCCTGCGGCATCTGCGGTTTCCTGAGAGACGGCAGTCAGCGTCGCGCCCGTATCCACCAGGAAGGGAAACCGCTTGCCGTTGATCTCTGCTTCCAGCCAATAGTGGCCGTCGCGCGATTGGGGCACGCGCGTCTCCCCGCCCTGCACCACCTGTTCTGGCAGGCCGATCTCAGGCACCGCCATGGAAAAGCGCGGATCAAGCCGCGAGAGTTGCAGCACCACCAGCAAAAGCACGCCCATCAGCACAAACGTGCTGCAATAGCGCAAAAGCTTGCCGAGCACGGGCACCGGCTTCAGCAGCATGGAGCCGACCACACCTGCCGCCATTGCCCCAATCGCCGCCATCAACAGGCCCGATTGCGGAATCTCGCGTATGGTAAGAGCGAGCTGATCGAAGATGGCCGCGAAGTCCATTGATGCTATATAGGAGCCTCTGACTGAATTTGCGAAGAACGGTTTACGGCGCAGCGCGCGGTATGGTCGCCTCTGCCAGAATTACCGAGAAAAGCCCCTTGGCATCGGTCCAGCGCGCGCGCGGCGTCCAGTGTCCGGCCAGCAGCAGCGTGTTGGAACTGCGGGCGTCGAACTTGTGACTGTTTTCGGTGTGGATCGTCTCGCCCGCCTGCATGGTGAATGGTCTGCCCGCGATGCTGAACTGCATATTCGTATCTGCGACGGCATGCATTTCAATGCGTGCAAAAGTATCGTTCCAGCGTGCCTCGTGATGGAATTTTTTGACCGGAATGGTGCCATCCAGCTCCCGATTGATGCGGTGCAGCAGGTTCAGATTGAATTGCGCTGTTACTCCTGCATTATCGTCATATGCGGCCTCCAGCACGGCGGTGTCCTTGATCAGGTCCATCCCGATCAGCAGCTTTGCATTTTCGCCGAGGGTTGCCCGCATGGACCGCAGAAGGTCCACCGATGTGCGCGGCACCATATTGCCGATGGTGGAGCCGGGGAAGAAGCCCAGCTTCGGCATGGATTTCACCTCCTCGGGCAATTCCACGCGCTTCATGAAATCCGCCTCTACCGGATAGACGGGCAGACCGGGAAACTTGCCGGAAAGCTCTGCCGCAGCAGCGCGCAGAAAGTCCCCCGCGATATCCAGCGGAACATATGCGCCAGGATCAATCGCTTTCAGCAAAAGCGGCGTCTTGACGGAGGAGCCGGAGCCGAATTCCACCACGGCGCGGCCAGTCCCGATGCTCCGGGCAAATTCCGCGCCGCGCGATTCCAGAATTTCCGTCTCGCACCGGGTGGGATAATATTCGCTAACCTGCGTGATATCCTCGAACAGTTGCGATCCGGCATCGTCGTAAAGCCAGCGCGCGGGCAGGGCTTTGACCGTTTGGCTCATCCCCGCCAATACATCTTCCCGAAAGGCATTATCCACGCCGCCCTCGTCCAGATCGACGAGTTGTATCCCTTCATTATGCGACATCAAACGTCCTTTGCCAGCCTCAAACCGGTGAATTGCCAGCGCTGCTGTGGGTAGAAAAAGTTACGATAGCTGGCCCGCGAATGCCCGCGCACAGTGGCGCAGCTTGCGCCTTTCAGCACCCATTGGCCGGCCATGAACTTGCCATTGTATTCGCCCACCGCGCCTGCCGCGGGCTGGAAACGGGGAAAGGGCAAATAGGCAGAGCGGGTAAATTGCCAGACGTCGCCGAACAGCTCCTGCGTGCCGACTGGCTTGGGCGGCGCAGCAGCATCCAGCTGGTTTCCAGCACGGCCACTGAAGCGCTGATCACTGTCTGGCTTGTCCTGACCGCGCGCCACGGCTTCCCATTCAAATTCTGTTGGCAGGCGGCATTCGGCCCAACTGGCGAAGGCATCGGCCTCATAATAAGAGATATGCGCAACGGGGGCGTCCGGGTCACGCTTTTGCCAGCCGCTGTGGGTAAAATGCTCGTCCTCACGCCAGTACAGCGGCGCTGAAATGTTGCGGCGATCCAGCCATGCCCATGCGTCGGACAGCCACAGGCGATGATCCTTGTATCCGCCATCCGCGATGAATTGCGCCCACTCGCCATTCGTCACCAGTCGGCGTGACAGGGCGAACGGTTCCAGCAGCACGCGGTGAACCGGCCCCTCGTTGTCGAAGGAGAAATCGTCCGACTGATGGCCCACGCGGGCAATGCCGCCCGGATGCTTTATCCAGCCTTCTTCCGCCGTAGATGCGGCAGGCAATGCATCGTCCCACATGGCGGGGCCAAGCGGGTTTTTTGACAGGGCATGCTTGATGTCGGTCAGCAGCAATTCGATATGCTGCTGCTCATGCGAAATGCCCAGCGCAATCAGTTCGGCGCAGGATTCATTGTCCAGCAGCGGCTGCATCGAGTCATTCACATGCGCGCGCCATTCCAGCACGTTCGCCAGCGTGGGCCGCGTGATCAGCCCGCGCTGGCCACGCAAAAGGCGGTCGCCCTCGGCTTCGTAATAGGAGTTGAAGAGGAAGGGGAATTTCTCGTCGTAAAGCTGATAATCGGGCAGATAATCGCGCAACAGGAAGGTTTCCCAGAACCATGTCGTATGGGCCGCGTGCCATTTGGCGGGCGAGGCATCGTCCATCGACTGGATCGTGGCATCGGCCTCACTCAGTGGTTGCAGCAAGGCTTCCGTCAGCTCTCGCGTGGCCAGGAACTGTTGTTCAAGAGATGGCGTGGAGTGCGCATCATCGATTCGAATAATGGCTTGGGGCAACACCCTCTCCCGTCATCTATTACCCTGCATCCTACGCATGAATGCGCGTTAGGGTTTCCGATTGAGGCCGTGAAAAATTGCTGCAAATGTTAAATTGCCCCGGTCAGGCGGCAAGGTTCACCTGGTTTCGGCCATTGTCTTTTGCAGCGTAAAGGGCCGCGTCGGCGCGCGCCAGTAGACTTTGGGACGTATCACCTGCCCGATAGTGCGCAAGGCCCACGCTGATCGTGACCTTGGGAAGGGATGAGCCGGTCCGCCATTCCTCAACACAGGTTCGCAGGCGTTCTGCCAAAAGGTGCACGGTGCGGTCCTGCGTACCTGCCACCAGCCAGACGAATTCCTCCCCGCCGATCCTGCCGACGATATCTCCCTTGCGCGCCTTTTTGCCCGCGATCTGTGCCACTTCCTTCAGCACGGCATCGCCCACCGGGTGGCCATATCTATCGTTGACCGATTTGAAATAATCTATGTCGAACAGGATCATGCTGAGCGGGCGGCCACGATCATCCGCCACCACCATCATCGATTCCAGCCGGTCGAAGGTGCAGCGGCGGTTGGGCAACTGGGTCAGTGGATCGGTGTTCGCCAGCTTCTGCGCCTCGGCGGCCAGCCGCATCGCCTCGCCCCTCGCCTTTTCAAGCGCCTCCTCGCGTCTCACCTGTTCTGTCACATCTATCGCCACGCCAAAGACGGCGAAACGGTTTCCCGCGCTGTCGAATTCGTTGCGCATCGCAACACGCAATATCCGTTCAAGCTGCTGCGCGGGCTTGATCCGGTAGACGAAGCTGTATGCCTCGGTACTGGCCGCATTGCTGGCGATGTGGCCAAACAGTTCCTCTCCGCGATCAGACAGGCGGTCCCGAACATTGCCGGGATCAGGCGCGAGGGAGCGGGGCAGCCCGCACATTTCCAGCATGTTGGGCGACCAGTCCTGCTCTCCGGTAATCAGATTGCACCACCACCGCCCCATCCTGACAGTATCCTCCGCCAGTTCGAACATCACCAGGCTGCTTTTCATCTGCGCGTTGCTGTGAACAAGCTCGCCCTGCAATTCCTCCCACTTCACCAGCGTGGCAGCAATCGGCAGCACTGTGGCCAACATCGCCAGAAGCCAGCTTTGCAGCACCACGGCGGCCTCTGCCGCTGATGCATCGAGATATGGCGTGGGCGATCCCTCGAAGATGCTAAGCAAGGTACCGACGCCCGCACACAGCAGGATGACAAGAAGGCTGGCAAGCCGACCGTATCGTACCGTCGCCAGGACAATACCCGCAAACAGGAGCGGTTTGATTACGATATCGGTCACTTGCAGCGCGATGATGGTGAAGATAGCGCAGGCCAACAGGAACGAGATCATGGATCGTTCGAAAACGAAGCGCTGCCCCCGCACCTGCTCGATCAGGTTTCGCCGGATCGACAACAGTATCGGAGTAACCGTGAGGATCCCCAGGACATCGGCGAGGAACCACCGTGCAAACTCCGCCGTGGTCTGCCCGGCCACGAAAATACTGGCAATCAGTGCTCCGGCTAACGAGCCGAGTATGGCGGCGGCGAACAGTCCCACCACATGCCCGAACCCGCTTGGCAACCGTGCTTTCTCGCCCAGCACCATCTTGCCAAGCTGCGCCGCGACCAGCGATTGCGCAAGGCTGGCCACGGCGTAGCCGAGGGACTGGAGTATGGGATTGCCGAACCAGCAGAGCTGAGCGACCTGAACGGACAGCAATATCAGCGCCAGACCGGGCCAGCGCTTCGTTGGCGTTACATGCAGTGCCGCGACAATGACGCCCGCTGGCAGCCAGATCAAAATCACCGCGCCCAGCTTTTCGCGCAGCATGATGCAGGCAAGCGCCATCGCCGACCACAATATCGCCACCAGCAGCGGATTTCGAAAGTGGCGCCAGACGCGCAAGTTTTCTCCCCTTCTTGAATTAAATCAGGGGAGTAAACTGCATTGATTAGACGTATGGGCGGATGGACCTAGGCAATACGCCCTAGCCCGGATCGTTTGAAATCACGAAAGTTCAGGCTGCATCCTGCCGCGCTTCGCCCAGTTCCAAATTCAGCATCTCTGCCAGCAGGAATGCCAGTTCCAGCGATTGCGCCGCGTTAAGGCGCGGATCGCAATGGGTGTGATAGCGATCTGCAAGACCTGCATCTGTGATGGCGACGGAACCGCCGGTGCACTCCGTCACGTCCTGCCCGGTCATCTCGACATGGATACCGCCCGCATGGGTGCCCTCGGCACGATGCACGGCGAAGAAGCCGCGAACTTCGGAAAGGATGCGATCGAACGGGCGCGTCTTGTATCCGCTGTCCGCCTTGATGACGTTGCCGTGCATGGGGTCGCAACTCCACACCACCGGATGGCCTTCGCGCTGGATCGCGCGGATCAGGGGCGGCAGGCCGTCTTCCACCTTGCCCGCGCCAAAGCGGCTGATCAGCGTGATGCGGCCAGCCTCGCGAGAGGGGTTGAGCACGTCCAGCATCTCGATCAGCGCATCCGGCTCCAGCGAGGGGCCGCATTTCACGCCAATGGGATTGTTCACACCGCGCAGGAATTCCACGTGCGCGCTGTCCATGAAGCGTGTGCGATCACCGATCCACAGCATGTGGGCAGAAGTGTCGTACCAATCGCCCGTCAGCGAATCCTGCCGCGTCATCGCCTGCTCGTATGGCAACAGGAGGGCTTCGTGGCTGGTGTAGAAATCGGCGGACTTCAATTGCTGCTGGTCTTCGATGTCGACGCCGCAGGCCTCGATGAAATCAAGCGACTCTCCGATACGGTCGGCAATCTGCTTGAACTCGCTGGCGAACGGGCTGCGACCCATGAAGTCCAGCGTCCACTGGTGCACCTGCCGCAAATTGGCATATCCGCCGCCGGCAAATGCGCGCAGCAGGTTCAGCGTGGCGGCCGCCTGCGAATAGGCGCGCAACATGCGCTGGGGATCGTTGACACGCGCTTCGGGCGAAAATTCGATGCCGTTCACATTGTCACCGAAGTAGCTTGGCAGGGTAACGCCATCCTTCGTTTCGGTATCGGAACTGCGCGGCTTGGCAAACTGTCCGGCCATGCGGCCCACCTTCACGACGGGCATTTTGCTGGCAAAGGTCAGCACCGCTGCCATTTGCAGGATGACACGGAAGGTATCGCGGATATTGTCCGGATGGAATTCGGCAAAGCTTTCCGCACAATCGCCGCCTTGCAGCAGGAATGCCTCACCCGCGGCGACCTGGGCCAGATCTGCTTTCAGCCTGCGCGCTTCGCCGGCAAACACCAGCGGAGGAAACCCGGCCAGCGACTTTTCCGCGTCGGCCAAGGCGCTTGCGTCTTCATACTTTGGCAGGTGCTTCGCGGTGAAACGGTCCTGCTTCCAGCTTTCGGGTGTCCAGTTGTGTGCCACGTCGTATCTCATCCATGCGCGCCCTGTCCCCAGCGGGCCATACATTGGTAATGTCGGGGAGGCCCGCTCCATACAGAGCCACCCCTGGCCACGCAAAGGTTACTTGAGAAACAGGTCGTGCGGCCGCCCTATCGGCCCGATGCAGACGACGCATCCCCATCCGGCAGAACGGAGATGCGAAGGCCCGGACGCGCCGAGAGATAACGCTGCGCCAGTG
>JBASBA010000286.1:0-4298 GCA_049650885.1 Alteraurantiacibacter sp.
GGTCAGCAGCGCGGCTTCTTCCTGCGCGCCCTTCAGGCGTTTGGCGATAGTCTGGCGCATGCGCGTCATCTTCACGCGCTCCTCGCGGCGCTCGCCCTTTGCAGCGGCAGGCGCGGGGGAGGGGGAGGGGGATGGGGAGGGTGCAGGCGCAGCGTTTGCGCCCTTTGACTTGGCAGCGGCCAGCACGTCTTCCTTCGTTAGCCGGCCATCCTTGCCGGTGCCCTTGATGGTGGTCGGGTCCACGCCATGTTCCAGAACAGCGCGGCGCACTGCGGGAGACATGGTGGGCGCGTCGCCGCTTTTTGCGCCGTCATCAGGCAGCTTTTCAATTTCTTCCGCACTCTGGCTGGCGGCATCGTCTGTTTTGGCTTTCGCGGACGCAGGCGCCGGACTGGGAGAAGGGGACTTGCCCTCGGCGCCTTCCTCGATTTTCGCGATCACTGCGCCAACATCCACAGTGTCGCCCAGTTCCACGGTGAATTCTGCAAGAACGCCCGCAACGGGGGAGGGCACTTCCACCGCCACCTTGTCCGTCTCCAGACTGACGATAGGCTCATCGGCCTCGACCGCATCACCGGGCTGCTTCAGCCATTCGCCGACGGTTGCTTCGGTGACCGATTCACCAAGAGTGGGGACTTTAACTTCGGTTGCCATGGTTAGCGTTCCTTGCGTGCCTTGCGTGCGATGCTCGCAGGCTCTTTTACTTCGTGTTGCGCGATTTGCGCTTTGCAGCCGTGGTGCCGCGTTCGGATAGGCCCAGCGCGACGGAGACCAGCGCCTCCTGCTGCGCCTGATGCCGCTTGGCAAAGCCCGTGGCGGGCGACGCCGCCTCTTCGCGGCCGGCATAGCGCGGACGCATGCCCTCGTGTCCGGCGGCGGTAAGGGCGTCTTCGATGCGGTTCTGGACGAAGAACCACGCACCATTGTTGTGCGGTTCTTCCTGACACCACACCACCTCTTCAAGGTTGGTCATGCGCCGTAAGCGTTCAGCCAGCGGTTCCCCGGGGAAGGGGTAAAGCTGTTCGATCCGCACGACGGAGACATCGTCCACACTTTCAGAGTCGCGCTTTTCCATCAAATCGTAGGCAACCTTGCCCGAGCACAGGACAAGACGGCGAATTTTGTCGTCCGCGATCTCTTCCTTGTCGGACAGGATACGCATGAAATGACTGTCGCCCTTGAACCACTTTGCGTCACTTTTTGCCATCTGATGGCGCAACAGGCTTTTTGGCGACATGATGATGAGGGGTTTGCGGAATGGGCGCAGCATCTGGCGACGAAGAACGTGGAAGTAATTCGCCGGGCTGGTGATGTTGCAAACCTGGAGGTTGTCGTTCGCGCACAGTTGCAGGAAGCGTTCCAGACGGGCGGAAGAATGCTCCGGCCCCTGACCTTCGTAACCGTGCGGCAACAGCATCACCAGGCCATTGGCGCGCTGCCACTTCACCTCGCCCGCAGCGATGAACTGGTCGATCATCACCTGCGCGCCGTTGGCGAAATCGCCAAACTGCGCTTCCCACAAAACCAGCGTCTTGGGATCGGCAAGGCTGAAGCCGTATTCGAAACCCAGCACGCCAAATTCGCTGAGCGTGGAATCATACACCTCGAACTTGCCGTGCGGCAGAGTTGCGAGGGGAATGTATTTTTCTTCGTTCGCCTGATCCACCCAGATGGCGTGACGCTGGCTGAATGTGCCGCGCCCTGAATCCTGACCGGACAAGCGCACGCCGAAGCCCTCTGTCACCAGGCTACCGAAAGCCAGCGCCTCTGCCGTGGCCCAGTCGAAACCGGTGCCGCTGTCGAACATCTCGCGCTTTGCATTCAGCACGCGCTGCAACGTCTTGTGCACAGTGTGATTTTCAGGAACGGTGGTGAGGGTGCGACCAAGAGAGTTGAAAAGCTTTTCCTCGATGGCGCTGTGTACGTTGCGCCGTGCGGTTTCGGGATCGGCAGGCTTGTGCAGACCGCTCCACCGTCCGGCAAACCAGTCCACCTCATTGGGCTTGTAGCTCTTGCTCGCCTCGAACTCTTCATCGAGATGGGCAATGAACTGCTCGCGAATTTCAGGGGCCGTGCCGTCTTCCAGCACGCCCTCGGCCTTCAGCCGTTCGGAATAGACTTCCGACACCCGGGGGTGCTGCTTTATCTCGTCATACATCAGCGGCTGGGTGAACTTTGGCTCGTCACCCTCGTTATGGCCGAAGCGGCGATAGCACCACATGTCGATCACGATGTCGCGCTTGAACTTCTGACGGTATTCGATGGCCAGTTTGCAGGCAAATGTCACGGCTTCGGGATCGTCACCGTTAACATGCAGGATCGGGGCCTGAACGCCCTTGGCAACGTCTGACGGATAGGGGCTGGAGCGCGCAAATTTGGGGCTGGTGGTAAAGCCGATCTGGTTGTTGATGACGAAGTGGATGCAGCCGCCAGTGGAATAGCCGCGCACGCCCGACAGGCCAAAGCATTCCCATACTACGCCTTGCCCGGCAAAGGCTGCATCGCCGTGTATCAGGACGGGCAGAACCTGCTCGTGATCATCCAGATCGTCACGAAAAGCCTGTTGTGCGCGGGTCTTGCCCAGCACGACAGGGTTTACCGCTTCGAGGTGGGAAGGGTTGGGAACCAGCGACATATGCACCTTGATACCGTCGAACTCGCGATCGGTGCTGGTGCCGAGGTGATACTTCACGTCGCCTGATCCGCCCACATCGTCCGGATTGGCAGAGCCGCCGGAAAACTCGTGGAAGATAACCTTGTATGGCTTTGCCATGACGTTGGCGAGGACGTTAAGCCGGCCACGGTGGGCCATGCCGTAGATTATCTCGCGCACGCCCATGGAGCCGCCGTACTTGATCACCGCCTCCAGCGCGGGGATCATGGCTTCGCCGCCGTCCAGCCCGAAACGCTTGGTGCCGACGTATTTCTTGCCGAGATAGTTCTCGTATTCCTCGCCGCGGATCACCGCTTGCAGGATGGCCCGCTTGCCTTCGGGCGTGAACTGGATGGTGTCCTCGGGGCTCTCAAACTGGTCTTGCAGGAAACGCCGTTCCTCGGTGTCGGCAATGTGCATGTACTCCAGGCCAACGTGCCCGCAATAGGTGTTGCGCAATGCCTCGTAGAGATCGCCGACCTTGACCCATTCGAAACCGAATGCACCGCCAACGTAGACTTCCTTGTCTTCCTGGCCTTCAAAGCCGTGCCATTTCAGTGTCAGCTCTTCAGGGTTTTCCTGATGCGAAAGACCCAGCGGGTCCAGCTTCGCACCCAGGTGTCCGCGCACACGGTACAGCCGGATCAGCAGCATGGCCTGAATGGAATCGCGCGCTGCCGCCTCGATACTGGCAGAATCGGTTGGCCTGCCGCTCTTGGCGGCCGACTGCTTCACCACGGCGACCATGTCGGTCGGGTCCATGGCGCTCGCCAGATCGCCGCCATCATCACTCAGCGGCCAGCGCGGATTGCTCCACGATGGGCCGGGCTGCGCGCCTTCCTGTGACGGTAGTTCAGGGAGGAAATTCTGCGGCTCTTTACCCATCATGGGCCTCGCGATTTATTGTTACCGGACATGCCCACTACGGGCGAGTGGTTATGCCAGTTCCTTCAGCAGGGCATCCAGCGTGGTGCCCAGTTCGCTGGGGGAGGGAGAAACGCGGATGCCCGCATCTTCCATCGCCGCAATCTTGTCGTCCGCGCCGCCCTTGCCGCCCGATACGATGGCGCCCGCATGGCCCATGCGACGTCCCGGAGGTGCGGTGCGCCCTGCAATGAAGCCGACCATCGGCTTGCGGCGGCCCTTGGCAGCTTCCTGCTTGATGAACTCCGCTGCTTCTTCTTCCGCGCTGCCACCGATTTCGCCGATCATGATGATCGACTTGGTGGCATCGTCATCCAGGAACAGGTCCAGGATATCGATAAAGTTGGTGCCGTTGACCGGGTCGCCGCCGATACCGACAGCCGTGGTCTGGCCCAGGCCGACAGCCGTGGTCTGGTGTACGGCTTCGTAGGTTAGCGTGCCCGAGCGCGAAACCACGCCCACTGTGCCTTTCTGGAAGATGGAGCCGGGCATGATGCCGATCTTGCATTCCTCTGGCGTCAGCACGCCGGGGCAGTTCGGCCCGATCAGGCGGGACTTGCTGCCCGAAAGCGCGCGCTTCACCGTCACCATGTCCATCACGGGAATGCCTTCGGTGATGGCGATGATCAGCTCGATCTCCGCCTCGATGGCTTCCAGGATGGCGTCGCCCGCGAAGGGCGGCGGTACGTAGATGCACGATGCGGTGGCGCCGGTGGCTTCC
>JBASBA010000287.1:0-6065 GCA_049650885.1 Alteraurantiacibacter sp.
GAGCGCGTGCCGTTCCGTCGCAAAAAGCAGGTAGACCACGATCAGAATAACGATCGGGATCGCACCCATCAGCGCGGTGTTGCTGCGCCCGATCCTTTGGTTGACCCACCGCACTACAGCGCGGCTCCGGCAAATTTGGCCTGGTGCAACATCCGCTTACAACTCCCCGTTTGCCGCCATCTGCATGTAGGTGTCGTCGAAGCGCAGGGTTACGTTGTTACCGTCACCCAGCGTGGACCCGTCGGGGAAAGACATTCCGACGGCATCCGCCGACCGTGCGCCCTGCCCGAACAGCCCCTGCGAAAAGCTGAAGTCGCGTACCCGGTCCATCGTTTTCACCAATTCGGAACCCGCAGTCGCGGTAACGGCTTGGGCGGGGTCGGCATAAAGGTAGGTCGTGGCAAGCTGGGCCTCGAACATTTCAGGCGTCGTTCCCGCCAGCTCTGCCATCGCGGCGCGAGCAGCTTTGCCCTCCTCGTCGTCGCGCATCATCAATTCGACCGTCTCGTACCAAATACCGACCAGCGCCTTGCCGAAGTCTGGATTCGCCTCCAGCGTGGCGGTATCCACCACCAGCAGATCGAGGATTTCGCCGGGAATATCGGCAGAACTGAATACCTGGTTCGCATCTGCCTCCTGCCGCATCGTCAGCAACTGGGGGTTCCACGCTACTGCCGCAGTAACATCTGGGGCCGTGAATGCAGCAGCGATGTCCGCGTCGGATGTGTTGATCGTGCGCACATCGGTCATCGAAAGGTTGGCAGAATCCAGTGCGCGGGCAAGCAAATAGTGGGAGACTGAAAGCTCGACCAGATTGACCTGCTGACCCGAAATATCCGCCAGGCTGTTCGTTCCTTTCAGCAGTACACCATCATTGCCGTTGGAATAATCGCCCACGATCAGGGCAGTCGTATCCTTGCCCCCCGCCGCCGGGATGGTGAGCGCGTCCATGTTGGCAACGGTTACGCCGACAAACTGCCCGGCGGTGTACTGATTGACCGATTCGACATAGTCGTTGACCTGAACGACATCGATCTCAATGCCGTATTTGTCCGCCCATTTCTTTACAATTCCCGCCTGCTCCGCATAGGGCCAGGGCATCCATCCAGCGTATATGGACCACCCGATGGAAAACTCGGTTTTCTCGACCGGGGCCTCCTCCGCCCCCTGCGAACAACTCGTCAGTAACAGCACACACCCCGCAAGTGCAGCCAACCCAGTCTTGCCAATCCCGTTCCACATAGTAGCAACTCCTTTCGCAAGTGCAGCATTGCCGCAAAACTTCCGCCTGTCCATCAATTTATTACCATTGCCATTTATCGTAATATCCATATGCTTGAATGCTGCGGCGAACAGGCAATAACTGGCGAACGCGACATTACAGAATACGCCGGGAGGGCGCGCAACGAAGGCAGGCACAGGTCGTGAAAGCGGCCCCCAACCGGAGTATGCGATGCAGCAGACGCGATCACACAGCACCCCGCCCCTTGCACAGCAGCGTGCCCCGCAAAAACCTGCGCGGCGGTATCCCAATGGCAATGCGGAACTCGCCTACAATCGGCCTGCCGTGCGCAACACCGATCCAGTCCGGCCACTCGATCAGATCGAACCGGTGGTCCATGATTACCACTGTGACGGGCCCGCCCCCGGTCGACTGGGTTTTCGCTGGATTCACGGATCGCGCGTCGCGGCCACCAACCGCGATCCGCGCATCCAGGTGGTGCAATATAACGAGGATACTTTCGTCCTGCGGCAGAATGTATGCGTGCATTGGGAAGCGCCGTTTACGTACCTTCTGTTTGGCAATGACGGGGCGCTGCTGATCGACAGCGGAGCGACGGCCAACGCGCAGCATTATCCTCTGCGCGAAACCGTGGATGCAATCATCGCCCGGTGGAACCAGAGGCGAAAGCGTGAAAGGCTCCCGCTCACCGTCGCCCTTACCTCTGGCGAGGATATCGCCCAGAACTGCGGGCTGGTGCAGTTTGCGGATAGTCCCGACACAGTTATCGTCCCCACGCGGATGGCTGCCATGCAGCGTCATTACGGCGTGGGCGGAAACTGGCCCGCTGACACCGGCACAATAGATCTGGGTGGCCGTGTAATCGAGGTGATTCCGACGCCCGGAACCCACCGTGACGGGGTCAGCTTTTACGATCCCTATTGCGATTTTCTGTTTACGGGGGATCTGCTGTTTCCCGGCCGGATCAACATCGGCAATGATAGTGATTACGCCGAAACGCTGGCACGGCTGAAAACCTTTGCTGACACTAGGCCGGTCAAATGGGTGATGGGCGGCCATGTCGACATGATGTTCGCGCCCGGCAGGCATTACCCCCGCTTCGCGACCTACAAACCGTATGAGCGCGTGCTGGAAATGGAGGCTGCGCTGATTGGCGAGGCCTTGCAGCATGCGCGTGCGATCAAGGGGAAGGACATGAAACTGACCCGCGCGGATTTCGTCTTGTTCAACAATGTCAGCCCGGATCAGCGTGCGGCTGACTGGCCTGCCGACGTACCCCAGATCAATCCGCCGCATCCGTTCTGATTACAGGGAAAGATCGACACATGGATCGCCGCACCTTCCTCTCATACAATGCCGCAGCTGTGGCAATACCACTGGCTCTCACCACACGCAGTAGCCATGCCGCAGCCACCAATTTCAATGCAGAGCCCATTGATTTCAGCAGCAATCTGCCTGCCAAGGGGGGGTTCCCCGATCGCTGGATCTGTGGCTCGCCATCCTTGATGGACAACACCGATCCGCCAGTTCAGGTGCATTGGTACAACGCCCACACCGCCATATTGCGGCAAAACAAGGCCTACAGTTACGAGGCCCCTTTCGCGCCCCTGTATTTTGGCAATGATCGCGTGCTGTTGCTGGACGAAGGCTACACCAGCCTGCGCACCGACTGGGATCTGCGCGGCGTAGTCGATGCATGCATCGCTGAATGGTGTTCCCGCAACGGGCGCGATTCTGCCAGCATGGAATTGCTGGTCGCCTTCAGCCATCTGCATTCAGACCATTATGCTGCCGTAAACCAGTTCTGGGACCGGCCGAACACCAGATATATGGGGCTGACCCATGAAGAGATGCTGGGCTTCTGGGGCATGACGGATTTCCCGGAGCAACAGGTCAGCCTTGATCTGGGTGGGCGCGAAGTGTTGATCTGGGGCTCCCCTGGCCATGTCGTATCGGAGTTTGCCTATTACGACAGCTATACGCAGATCCTTTATACCGGTGACATGTTCTATCGCGGGCGCTGCTACATCAGCTTCTGGGAGCCGTGGTTTAACAGTATGCAGCGGCTTATCGAGTTTTGCGATACGCATCCGGTAACGCATGTGATGGGTTGCCACGTGGAAATCAGCAAGGACGATGTTGATTACCCATACGGACTGACCTGGCAGCCGGACGAAGCTGCGGTACAAATGACTGTCGAGGACCTTCGCCACACGTTTGAATTTGCCAAGACCATCACCGGGCCGGGCATCTATTTCACCGGAACGGTATTTTTGTGCAACCAGACGCGCAGTCTCACCACCATAGACACCAACCCCTACCGCTACACCTGAGCCGTGTTGCGGCAACGCCGGAGTTCGCCATGGAACACAAACCTGCCCTTATTGCCCTGTGCGCGCCTATTTTTGTCGCGGCTTGTGCACCTGTCTCGACAGCGCAATTGACCGCGCCGTCAACCACGCCTGCGGACAGCGTCATAACCTTTCAGGAGAACGCCATCGAAGTGCCGGGCTTTGCCGATTTTCTGGCGCTGGATGGGGACACCGTGTGGACTACGAACGATGGCCGGGTGGAACAGTGGTCTACCACTGCAAAGGTCGCATCGGTCACGATGCCCAAGCCTTGCGGTACGATGGCAATGGCTTTCGGCTCCTTGTGGGTTGCCAATTGCGATGGCGGGGAAGTCTACCGCATCAATCCGGAAACGGCGCAGATCATCGCCCGCATTCCTGCAGGGATGGGGCCTAGCGGAGAACTGAACGTGGTGGCGGGCGCAGGTTCGATCTGGGCGCCGAACCAGACCACTGGCCAGATTGCACGCATCGACCCCGACACCAACAGCGTAAGCGCTACGATCGATGCCGCGCAAGGCACTTCCTATCTGGCTTTCGGCTTCGACGCGTTATGGGCGGTAAGCGGCCCCGGCAATCTGCTGCAACGTGTCAGCCCGCAGAGCAATTTAGTGACCCATTCCATCCCGCTTGGAGAGACGCCGGGTTTTCTGGCCGCTGGTGAAGGTGCTGTCTGGGTGCAGGAGCAGAGCGACGGAACGCTCGCGCGCATTGATCCGGATACCGTACAGGTCGCGGCGCGAACGAAAGTTGGCGACAACTTGAAATGGGGCGATATCGATACCGGCGATGGCAAGGTCTGGCTGCGCACCACCGACGATCAGACCTTTGTCGTGATCGATGCCGCCACCAACGCCATCATCGCCCGTGTCGGTCCGGCAGAGGGCAGCGGAGCGCTTCGCTATACCGCGGCCGGCGTCTGGACCAGTGCCCATGACGTTCACAGCCTGACCTGGTGGACGCAAGACACCGAATGATTTTCACGCCGAGTCGGCAACCTGTCGCCGAGGAGTGTTGCAAATGCATGACGCAATGCGGCAAATTAGTGTTTAGTGAGCAGAAATTCCCGACCTTGCAGCGGAATTAATCTTATAAAAACAAAAGTTTGTCTGGATTGTGCAAAGCAGCAATTTGTTCCGATAATACTCTTGACCATATCTGTAATATCGTTAACTTCGGCCCATAGTTAAAAAAGTTTCAGGGAAGAGGATCTGCAGCGCCGGGCCGTTCGGGCCGGAAATGGAGATTGTCTATGAACCATTCGTCAGACAAGCGTGCCGCTCCATCGGAGGCAACCGCTGCGATCCGTAATCCTGCGCAAAGCCAGCCCTACGAAACTGAAATTTCATGGCAGCAGCGCCTCGTGAACCTGCTGCCACCGGCCACCGTTATCGCGGTCGTTGCAGGGTGGATGCTCGCCCCGCAGGCAATCACCGAAAACCCGATGTCGCTTCTGGTCGCCGGAATTTGCACCAGCTTCTTCCTCCTCGCGATGGAGCAGCTTTTCGAGCGGCATGAGGGATGGCGGCTGAACCGGCAGGAGTTCGTTACTGACCTGTTCTATTTCATCCTGATGTACACGGCGATCGGCTGGGCGGTGGAAACCTTTGCCGACGGGCCGTTGCTGACCCTCAAGGAGAAATTGGGGCTTGCAACTCCGTGGGTTGGGCAGATGCCGTTCATCGCACAGGTCGCGTTGATCATTTTCCTGATCGAACTTGGCCAATACTGGATGCACCGGTTGATGCACAACTGGTATCCCCTGTGGCTGACACACGCGCCGCACCATCACGTTACCCAGCTCAACGCGATGAAGGGTTTCGTTGGCAACCCGCTGGAACTGTTTCTCATCAGCCTGAGTGTCGTGGCCCTGCTCGACTTTGCAATCGCCCCGCTCTTTTGCGCGCTGACGGTACTGGGCGTCGTGTCTGGATATGCCCATGCGAACATCCGCTCCGATCCGCCGCCGGTCTACTCCTTCGCCTTCACGACGATCCGTAATCACAGCCTGCACCACACGGCTCTCAGCTACGAAGATACGCGTTGCAACTATGCCAATTCGCTCATCCTGCTGGATCGCATTTTCGGGACATATCGCGAAGGAGAATCCAGTGTCGTGGGCCAGGACGAACGAAGGCGTCTGTCGATCTACGAACAGTTCATGTTTCCCTTTCAGCCAGTGATCGACCGGCTGTCAGGCAAGCCTTCCGGCGGAAGATAACACAATGGGGGAACGTTCAGACGCCATGAGACTGAAGACGGGGACAAGACCGATCTTGTCGAATTGAGGGAAATTGCCGGTCTGCATCCTTGGGTGGCCGACCAGCTGAGTGCCGAAGATTACCAACACCATTCCTGTTCCGGCGCGCTCCGGGGCACGGGACCGCTCAACCCAAGCAAAGGGCCAAAAACAATATGAATGATCGCAAGAAACTAAAGCTCGGACTGCTGTCCGCCACCGTTATCTCAGG
>JBASBA010000288.1:0-9064 GCA_049650885.1 Alteraurantiacibacter sp.
GTTCACCACAATCGGCGTCTTGCGGATCTGGGCAATGAAATCCAGCGCCTTTGCCAACGTCTCATCAGAGGTCTGCTCACCCATGATAACTTCCACCAGTCCCATGCGATCGACTGGTGAGAAGAAATGCAGACCAATATATTGTTCGGGGCGTTTGGATGCCTTGGCCAGTTCAGAAATCGGCAGGGTAGAGGTGTTGGTGGCAAAAGTGGTGGTTTCAGACAGCACGGCCTCGGCCTTTTGCGTGGTTTCAGCCTTGATGCCCATATCCTCGAACACGGCTTCCACCACCAGGTCGCAACCATCCAGCAGCGCGAAATCGTCGGTCGGGTTGATGCGGGCAAGCGTGGCGTCGGCCTTGTCCTGCGCCATCTTGCCGCGTTCAACCGCCTTGCCGAACACCTTTTCGCTGTAGCTCTTGCCCTTTTCGGCTGTGGCCGTGTCGCGGTCTATCAGCACTACTTCGATACCGGCTTTGGCTGCGACCAGCGCAATGCCTGCACCCATCATGCCTGCGCCCAGCACGCCCAGCTTCTTCACCTCGGACTTCGCGACACCGGCGGGTCGGCGTGCGCCTTTTTCCGCAGCCTGCTTTGAAATAAACGTGGTGCGAATGATGTTGCGCGCCACAGGATCGGTCAGCAGCTTGGCGAAGTACTTGCTCTCTACCGACAGTGCCTTGTCCATCGGCAATTGCAGGCCTTCGAACACGCAGGATAGGATCGCTGCGGGGGCAGGATAATTATATCCGTGCTTGCCCGCCACCTTGGCCACGTTGATCGAATGATCCATGGCGATTTCGGGCACGATCATGCCGCGCATTTCGGGAATGGCATAGCCCTTCACGTCCCAGATCCGTTCCGCTGCCGGACCGGTTGCCAGCCACTGCCGCGCCCGTTCCACCAGCTGATCGACTGCGGCGATCTCATCCACGATGCCGAGTTCGAGCGCCTCCTTCGGCGCTACGGACCGGCCTGACAACAACAGGTCGAGGCCCTTCTTGCGCCCGATCAGGCGCGGCAGGCGCTGCGTTCCGCCGGATCCCGGCAGCAGGCCAAGATTGACTTCCGGCAAGCCGACCACGGCGCGCGGATCGTCCGCCAGAACGCGGTAATGGCAAGCCAGCGCCAGCTCGAAACCGCCGCCCAGCGCCAGCCCGTTCATGGCGCAGGCCACCGGCTTGCCCATGGTTTCCAGCGCGCGGTGCATTGCCGTGGCTTTCTGGCTGAAACCATAGGCAGCCTGGCGCGACATGGTTTCATAGCCTTCGGCCATCAGCTTGAGATCGGCGCCGGCCATGAAGGCCTTCTTGCCCGAAGCGATGATCACGCCGGTTACGGATTCGTCATCCCGCAGATCGGCAATGGCCGCATTCATGTCGTCCAGCCATTCTGCGGAAACGACATTCATGCTCTCATCGGCATTGTCGAGGGTGAGAGTGGCGACGCCATCGGCGCCCTTTTCCAGCTTGATGTGTCGCATTGTTTCGCTCTTTGCGCTTTCGCTCATCGGGTCAGACCCGCTCGATAATGGTTGCGGTGCCGAGGCCGTTTCCGGCGCACAGCAAGGTCATGGCGGTATTGAGATCGCGGCGTTCCAGCTCGTCCAGCACGGTGCCCAGGATCATGGCGCCTGTTGCCCCCAGCGGATGACCCAGCGCAATCGCGCCGCCGGCCACATTGGTCTTGTCATGGCTCACATCCATGTGATCCATGAACCGCAGCACCACGCTGGCGAAGGCCTCGTTCAGTTCGTAAAGGTCGATATCGTCCTTCGACATGCCGACATTCTTCAGCGCCTTGCGCGCCACCGCCGCCGGGGCGGTCAGCATAATCGTGGGCTCCGACCCGATCGAAGCCCAGCCCTTGATGCGCGCGCGCGGCTTCAGCCCGGCAGCCTTGCCGAACTCGGCATCGCCCAGCATCACGATTCCCGATCCGTCGACAATTCCGCTGGAATTGCCTCCGGTATGGACGTGGTTGATCTCTTCGATCTGCGGATAGCGTTCCTTCACCACGCGCGAAAAACCCATGTCGGCAAAACCGGGAAATGCCGCACGCAGACCAGCAAGCGATTCGAGCGTCGTCGCGGGACGACGATACTCGTCGTGATCCAGGATTACCTCGCCCATTACATCCTTCACAGGGACGATGGAACGGTCGAAGGCCCCTGCATCCCACGATGCCGCCGCACGGCGCTGGCTTTCCACCGCATAGCGATCGACATCCTCGCGCGAATAACCCTCCAGCGTGGCGATGATATCGGCGCCGATGCCTTGCGGGGTGTAATAGTTTTCGAACGCCACGGCCGGGTCTGCCACCCAGGCCCCGCTGTCGTAGCCCATCAGCACCCGGCTCATGCTTTCCACGCCGCCGCCGATGCCGGCGCTGGCCATCCCGGTGCCAATCTGCGCGGCCACGTTGTTGACCGCTTCCAGGCCCGAGGCACAGAAGCGGTGCAATTGCTGGGCTGCAACGGAATGGGCGTATTTGGCGTTGATCACCGCGCCGCGCGCCAGCACGCCGCCCTGTTCGCCAACAGGCTGCGCACAGCCGATTACCACGTCATCCAGCAGTGCAGTGTCCAGGCCGTTGCGATCGCGGATCGATTCAAGCAACTGGGTGACAAGCTCAATCGCGGTAATTTCATGCAAGGCGCCATCCGGGCGCCCGCGGCCACGCGGCGTACGGACATGGTCGTAGATAAACACTTCACGCATTGGAATGATTCTCCCAAGGTCGACGCTGAACGGACTGGTGTCCGCCCTTTTGGGTTTGCCATCCAGAAGAGTGCGGCCCTCAACACCTACCCTGCGATAGGAGGTCCGCCGTCGGAACTCAGTCTTTTAGCAAGCCATGACACAGCAAAAGCCCGCAATGAACGAAAGGGTGATCCTTGTCTCGCGGCCCGTAGGCATTGCCCAGGCGCACGATTTCGCGATCGAGGAAACCGCCCTGCCCCCGTTGCAAGATGGCGAGGTGTGCGTTGCCAATCAGTTCCTTTCGGTCGAGCCGGCCATGCGGGGCTGGATTGCCGATAGCGGAAATTATTCCGACCCGGTTCCCATCGGCGGCGTGATGCGCTCGCTCGCGGTTGGAAAGATCGTCGAAAGCCGCAGCCCGGACTGGCGCGCAGGCCAGATCGTGCTTGGCTGGTTCGGCTGGCAGCAATTCGCCACGGTCAAGCGGGAGGCGATTGTGCGCGCAGTAACGCAGTCCGACCTGCCTGCCTCTTTGGCGCTGGGGGTTCTGGGTATTAACGGTGTAACCGCTTTGCTCGCCCTCTCGCTGGTGGGAGAGCCCAAACCCGGCGATACGCTGGTCGTCTCTACCGCGGCGGGCTCTGTCGGCTCTGCCGTGGGGCAGATCGGGCGTTTACTCGGGTGCCGCACGGTGGGCATTGCCGGAGGCGGCGAGAAGGTGCGGCAATGTCTCGAGGAATTCGGCTACGACGCAGCCCTGGATTACAAGTCCGGCCCGCTGGATGCAGCAATTGCCGAAGCCTGCCCGGATGGCGTGGATATCTATTTCGATAACACGTCCGGAGCTGTGAGCGATGCTGTGCTGCCCCATTTGGCGCTGGGAGCAAGGGTTGTGAACTGCGGCACAGCGGCCATCGACCGCTGGTCCCCGTGGCCAACTGGACCCCGGGTGGAACGTCACCTGCTGGTAAAGCGCGCGCGCATGCAGGGGTTTGTTGTTTTCGATCACATGGACCAGTGGGAAGAAGCGATCGAAAAATTGGCGCAATGGCTCCGCGAGGGCAAACTTCGCTATTCCGAAGAAATCCTCGACGGGCTGAAATCCTGCCCGGATGCACTCGCCGGGCTTTATCGCGGCGAGAATTCCGGCAAGCGGGTGATCAGGATCTAGCCCATGCCTTCAGCACGTCGTCCAACTCGGCGGTCTTGCCCTCGCTCACCCCTCCGGGTGTGACCGAAAAGCGCGGCGCGGGCGCGGCCTGCATCACGCCATTATGCTGCAGGAACACTCCACGCTCGTCATTCACGCGGTGGTGCGTTGCCTCGGCCAGAGAAAGCACCGGCGAAACGCAGGCGTCGGTCCCGGCGAAACGGTTCTCCCACTCATTACGCGGCTTTGAAGCGAAAATCCGCTCGAATTCCGTCTGCATGGCAGCCCACTGGTCACGGTCGTGCTGCCGATAGCGATCCTGCGGCACTTCCAGCCCATCAAGCAGCAAGGCGAAGAATTGCGGCTCCAGCGCACCGACCGCAACCGAGCCGCCGCAACTGCAAAGATAGCAGCGATAAAACGGTGCCGCCCCGTCGAACAGGTTCGATTCGGGCCGGTCCTCCCACATGCCATTGGCCACGAAGGCATGATAAAGGCCCAGCAGGTTCGCCACGCCATCCACCATCGCGGCATCGACCACCTGCCCCTTGCCACTGCCCCGCGCTGAAAGAATGGCCGAGACCATGCCCAGCGCCAAAAACATGGTGCCGCCGGCATAGTCTCCCACCAGATTCAACGGAACAGTGGGCGGTTCGCCTCGCTTGCCAATGGCATGCAACGCCCCCGTCATGGCGATATAATTGATGTCGTGCCCAGCCGCCTTGCTGAGGCTGCCTTCCTGCCCCCATCCGGTCATCCGACCAAATACAAACGCAGGATTGCGGTCCAGGCATTGTTCCGGCCCCAGCCCCAGCCTTTCCATAACACCGGGACGCGCCCCTTCGATAAGGCCGTCGGAAAGCGCCACCAGATCAAGCACCGATTGCTTGCCGCTATCGGACTTGAGATCGATTTCCACCTGCGTACGGCCGCGCAGGACAACGGCATCACCGATATCGCCCCATGCCGAATGCCCGCCCGGCCGCGTGATGCGAACAATCTCTGCCCCCAAGCCAGACAGTATCATTCCGCACAAGGGCACTGGCCCGATCGCGTCCATTTCCACAATGCGGATACCGGTAAGCGGTCCATGCGACATGATTTTCGTTCACTTTCTCAAGAAGTTGTGGGTGGCAGGAGCTGCCTTTTGTAAGCTCAAAATCTTTCTGTGACTAAATTGCTACAGATGGGAACTCTAAGTTGAGACCCAATCACACCCCCTACCTTCCGATAGGAACAGTCACCTGACAAAGCGATCATTTACCACTCACGGACCGGGATAATTCCGGCGGGACAGGATCAGGCCATACTAGTGGTCTAAATTGGCAAGGGATGAGGATATGAATTTACTTCGGTTTAAGGCCGGGCTTTCCACTTCGGCTGCGTTGTTGGCAATGGCAGCCAGCCCCGCTTACGCCCAACAAGAGGGTGCCGAATCGGATGTGCAGGCGCAATCACAGCAAAGTGATAACACTATTGTCGTCACTGCCCGCCGAACGGATGAGGACCTGCAAGACGTACCTTTGTCGGTAGCTGCCTTCTCGTCTGAGGCGCTTAATCGCAGCACAGTGCAGGAGTTGTCAGACGTTCGCGTTATTGCGCCCGGCCTGAACTTCAATTCCGAGGGCGGCAAGAACACGATCAACGTCAGTTTGCGCGGATTGGGTCAGCTGCCAGTTGGATTGGCGACACCCGGCGTTGTAACCTATGTCAACAACGTTGCCATCCCCAGCCTGGGTTCCAGCATTCCCACTTTCGACCTCTCCGATATCCAGGTCCTCAAGGGGCCGCAGGGAACACTTTTCGGCAAGACGACGCTCGGCGGCGCCATCCTTATCAACACGGCGCCCGCAGTCGATTATTTCGAAGGATATGTACAGGCCACGTATGGCCGTTACGACTATTTCGCCCTCGAAGGCGCGCTGAACATTCCTCTGGTTGATGACACCGCCGCGTTGCGAGTTGCAGGGCAGATTCGTCGACAGGACCCGCGCACGCCGGCAATTGATAATCTGCTTGCCGACGCAAGCGCTTATCCAGGGTTCGCAAATGTTGATGGAGTCCGGGCTGAATATCCTGGTTTCGACGATATCGACCAGAACTCCGCCCGCATCACGCTGTCACTCACCCCAGGCAGCCGCCTGACCAACACGACAGTTTTCGAATATTTCGAAGCTGATGAACTTGCATCTTCCCTCTATGCATTTGGCCAGGGGCCCGGGTTTGCCATTCTCGGCTTCAGCCCGGCAGCTGTAGCGAATTTCACGCCGCTTTTCGGCGGCCCGGCTGGTTTCAACCAGTTCCTCGCCAACGGCGTTACGGCACAGGGCGTTTCCGAAGCAAACCCCCGCGGAGCCTTCGATGGAGGCATCAATGGCGGCCGTGCGTATCGTGAGACAATCGGGGTGGTCAACAGGTTCGAATACGAGTTGACCGACAATCTCACTTTCCGGAATATCGTCGGTTACAGGGACACGACCAACGAACAGCTGATCAACACGTCGGGCCTTCCACTGTTGGACAATGGCGGTATCGATCTGGATCCCCGGCCTTCTCCGAATGACCTGATTACCCAGCCGCTGATCGTCTATTATGCCGCGCAGCAGTACCGGCGGGACTATCTCGACATCGAAACCCAGATGCTCTGGGAATCGGACGGCCTCAACGCCATTGTCGGGCTTTATTACAGCGAAGACGGCCCTTCAGGGGAGTCTGGCAGTGCGTTTACCCAGTTCTCACCATTCGGCTTGAACAATTACACCACCGAGCACGTCAAGAACCGGAATATTTCCGTATTCGGCCAGGCAAGTATCGATTTGACCGAAGCGCTTACCTTCACGCTGGGCGCACGCTACGGGTGGGACAAGCAGGAATTCTGTTATCTACCCGCCAGCCCCGCCGGCCCTCTGGATTACGATGGCTGTCTCGCCGACGTTGAAGCTTCCAACATGCTCCCCACTGCCAATGTCGATGCAAAGAGTGTTGGCAGTACAAAGGACTCCGCGCTAGCCTGGACAATCGGCCTTGATTATCAGGTCAACCCCGATCTTCTGGTCTATGTGACCAGTCGGCGCGGTTATCGGCCAAGTATCCTGAACTACCCGACCTATGAATCTCCGCAGGCAACTGGCGATCCGACAGCTTGCGGTGGCTTCCAGTGCGCCGACCTTCGCGGATTTCAGACGGTTGACCAGGAACGCGTGACCGATATCGAGATCGGCGAAAAGCTGGTGTTCGAGTCGGGGAACATACGCGGTCGGTTCAACGTGGCGCTCTTCTATTCATGGTACGATAACGCCATCCAGTTCATTTCGAACAGCAGCATCCCCGCTCTGAACTTTGCGCCTGACAGATCACCTGCGGCGTTCATTACAAATGCTGCAAATTTGAACATCTATGGCGTAGAAGCCGATTTCAGCATCTCGCCGACCCGGAACCTGACGCTTTCGCTGAATGGTGCCTACACCAAAACCGACGTTGCTGAGTTGCTGCCTATCGACACCAGCGTTCTGCCGGGCTTCGGATCATTCACAGATGATAGCGTGAACCGCCTTACGCCGAAGTATTCCGGAACGGCCAGTTTCTCCTGGACTCTGCCGTTTCGCCCGCTGGACGGCGATGTGGTTCTGAATGGCGACTTGTACGTGACCGACGATTTTGGTGGCCAACAGGGGTTCCAGCTCGAAGGATATGAACTCGCCAATGCGCGGATCGATTGGAACGAAATTGGTGGAACCGGTCTCGACCTCGGTTTCTACGTAAAGAATGTTTTTAATGCGACCTATCAGTCGGGTGTTTCCATCCTGCTTCCCAACCAGCCGTTCAATTCGCTCTACATCGGACCGCCGCGGACTTGGGGTGTCGAAGCCCGATATAGCTTCTGATCGCCGAGCGATTTAGCCAAATGAAACGAGAAAGGTCGGGCAGCAATGCCCGGCCTTTTCTTTGGCCGTCAATCGCCGAAGCAAGCCTGCAAACTGGCCGGACCGTCGCCTGCGATGACCACCCGCATGGGCTTTGTCAGGGCAACCGAATGGGCAATACATGAGAGTAGGCAGAAGTTGGCACCGGGAAAGAGAGGAATTTTGATCCGGCTGCAGGGCTCGCGGAGAGACCGCGAAGCAATTGCCAGCTTTAAGTCACATTCGCAGGCATTGCTGCGAGGTGGCAGGCTAGATCTGGGCGCTGGCTGATCCCTATCGTCCGAAAGGACAATGGCCGTGCGTTATTGCCGAAGAAATCAGCTTTGCATCGTCCACCGTAGGTATTGCCCATTTCCACGCGCCATCTTGTCGATCCGGAATTGCTCGCACTGGCAGACAATTTTCCGCCCATGACGCTTTCCGACGAGAGCCTGCCGGCGATACGTGGCATGTTCACCGACATGCTGGCGGAGCAGGTCTTGCCGGACCTGCCGGTAGAAACGCGCGATGTGGACGTTCCCTCGCGCGAACCGGGCCGCACGATCCGGTGCCTGATGATACGTCCGTCCAGCATGGCACCCAACGCACCGGCAATCCTGCATTTTCATGGCGGCGGCCATGTGATGGGAGCGCCGGAAATGAGTCAGGCGGAGCTGACGCAATGGGCAGCCGAGCTGGATTGCCTGGTGCTGTCTGTCGACTATCGGCTGGCACCCGAAACCCCCTTCCCAGGCCCGATGGAGGATGCGCAGGATGCGCTGCGCTGGCTTCATGGAAAGGCGCCTTCGTTGGGGATCGACAAGGATCGCATCGCGCTGGCCGGACAAAGCGCTGGCGGAGCGATGGCGGCCTGCCTCGCCCTGATGACGCGAGACGAAGGGGTAATTCAGCTCGCTTTCCAGCTGCTGGAGGCGCCGCGCCTTGATGATCGGATTCGCGCAGACGCGCAAGCCAACGCCTTCACCGGAGAATTCGTCTGGACCCGGCAGTCCACCGCCTATTGCCGAAAAGCCTATCTGGGTGATGGCAATTCGTCTCCCTACGCCTCTGCGCTGAGGGCAACCGAACTTGCTGACCTGCCGCCAACCTTCGTCGCTGTCGGTGCGCTCGATCTGTTTGTCGACGAGTGCGTGGAATACTGTGGAAGACTGCTCCGCGCGGGCGTGCCAACAGAGATGATCGTCTATCCCGGCTGCTTCCACGGCTTTAAGATGGCAGCCGAAGCGCAAGTTACCCTGCGTTCGCACCGTGACAGCCTGAACGCATTGAAAAAGGCCCTTGCTGAATGAC
>JBASBA010000289.1:0-2331 GCA_049650885.1 Alteraurantiacibacter sp.
AAGCCGCCATGAAAGGGCACTCGTCAGTATGAAGCCAATCCAGCTGTTGGCGCTTGTTTGCGCAAGTCTTCTTTGGGTCAGCCCGGTCCACGCGCATGGCGACGAAGCGCATGGCGGGGCCGAGAGCGCAGCTGCGCCTGCGACAGGCAGTCCAGCAGACAACTTTGGTGAAGCCCAGGAATTATCGAATGGAGCTTCGGGCGACGCTCATGCTTCCGGCGGGCACGACGAAGCATCGGGAGAGACCGCCAATGTGAACGAGGAGGGCTTCGTTGGTGTGCTCAAGAGATTGCATCCCGCCACGATACATTTCCCGATTGCCCTGTTTCTGATGGCAGCGCTGACCGAGCTCTTCGTCGGTAAGCGTAGAGAAGCCGGCTTGGAGCCCGCCGTACGCGTGCTCATTTACGGCGGTGCGGGTGGCGCTGTCATCGCAGCCATCTTCGGGTGGATACATACCGGCCTGTGGTTTGGCGGGGATACGGCTATGCAGGTTCACCGCTGGAACGGCATGCTCATTGCCGTTCTGGGTCTTGTGCTCGCCGCGCTCGCGCACCGCCGCCCGGAGAGCAGGACGATGCTGCGCACTGCGCTTTTTTCGATGGCTGTGCTCATTTTAGCCCAGGGGTTCCTTGGAGGCGAACTGGCGCACGGCCAGAACCATCTCGGCTTATCTTGGCTATAGAGGACAGTATGATGCGCAAAAGCAAATCGAAGATGGCAGCCGGACCCGCAGTGTCCCCCGTCAGCACCTATGGCACAGATTTGAGGTTGTGATTTAAGGAGGATTTGGGCTTCGTCGTAGTGACGAAGGAACGAAGATGAAGCCCAAATCCTCAAGGTCCAAATTGCCTGCCGAGCAGGTGGTCAAGGACATCCGCCGCAAGACCCGTCGGCATTTTTCATCGGAAGACAAGATCAGGATCGTGCTGGAAGGCCTGCGCGGCGATGACTCGATAGCTGAGTTGTGCCGCAAGGAAGGCATTGCCCAGAGCCTGTACTACACCTGGTCCAAGGAGTTCATGGAGGCCGGCAAACGCCGCCTGGCTGGCGACACCGCCCGTGCAGCGACTACGGACGAAGTCAGGGATCTGCGCCGTGAGGCCCGCGATCTGAAGGAATGCGTGGCCGACCTCATCCTGGAGAACCGCTTGCTCAAAAAAAGCATGATCGCGGATGGGGGAGACGACGCATGAGATACCCCGCATCCGAGAAGCTGGAGATCATCAGGATCGTTGAGCAATCGCATCTCCCGGCCAAGCGCACGTTGGACCAGCTCGGCGTCGCACGGCGCACCTTCTACCGCTGGTATGACCGTTACCTTGAAGGCGGGCCGGAGGCGCTGGCAGACAGGTCATCGACGCCGATCCGCGTGTGGAACAGGATCGCACCCGAGGTTCAGGATCAGATCGTCGAGATGGCGCTGGAGCAGACTGACCTCAGCCCAAGGGAACTGGCGGTGCGCTTCACTGACGAGAAGCGCTACTTCGTGTCGGAAGCCACCGTCTACCGGCTGCTCAAGGCCCACGATCTGATCACCAGTCCGGCCTATACTGTGATCAAGGCGGCAGAGGCGTTCCACACCCAGACCATGCGCCCCAACGAGATGTGGCAGACCGACTTTACCTACTTCAAGATCATCGGGTGGGGCTGGGTCTACCTCTCGACCGTGCTCGACGATTACTCGCGCTACATCATCGCCTGGAAGCTCTGCACCACCATGCGAGCCGAGGACGTCACCGACACGCTCGACATGGCTCTGGCAGCCTCAGGCTGCGACCATGCCAATGTGCTGCACAGACCACGTCTGCTGAGCGACAACGGTCCCAGCTACATCGCCGGGGAACTGGCCGAATACATCGAAGCGAACCGGATGAGCCATGTGCGCGGTGCACCCTTCCATCCGCAGACCCAGGGCAAGATCGAGAGATGGCATCAAACGCTAAAGAACCGCGTGCTGCTCGAAAACTACTTCCTGCCTGGCGACCTCGAACAGCAGATCGAGGCGTTCGTCGAGCATTACAACCACCAGCGCTATCACGAAAGCCTCGACAACGTGACGCCTGCCGATGCCTACTTCGGCAGGGCTGCCGCCATCATCAAACGACGAGAAAGGATCAAGCGAAAGACACTCGAACATCGGCGCTTGCAACACCGCAAGCTCGCCGCCTAAACATCAAACCCAGACGAGGCCCGCACTCCGCAATCCTACGCCGCGAGTTGTGCCAAATGTTTTGACGACGGACACAGTGCACTGCGGTCCGATTCGACGCCGTTGATTTTAAGGTCAGGGTTCTCGCGTTGCGCGGCGACCAGCGTAGCACGAAGGTT
>JBASBA010000290.1:0-6505 GCA_049650885.1 Alteraurantiacibacter sp.
CCGTTCAACCACATCTTCTTCACGGGCAGTACGCGGGTGGGCAAGATCGTAATGACAGCGGCGGCAAAGCACCTTGCAACGGTGACTCTCGAACTGGGCGGCAAGTCTCCCGTGATCATCGATGAAGGCGCCGATATCGCGCCAATCGCCGCCGCGCTGGCTGGCGCGAAGCAGTTCAATGGCGGCCAGGCCTGCATCTGCCCGGACTATGTTTTCGTGCCGGAAGACAAGCAGGCAGAGCTGGTCGCAGGCTTCAGGGAAAATGTGCAGAATAACCTGTATGGCTCTGGCGAACTGGACAAATCTGCCATTGCGCAAATCGTGAACCAGTCCAACTTCGATCGCGTGAAGGGCATGGTGGACGATGCCGTGGAACAGGGCGCAACCGTAGCGGCGGGCGGCCAGATGGACGAAGGCGACCTTACCATCCACCCCACCATGTTGACCGATGTGACCCCGCAGATGAAAATCCTGCAGGACGAGATCTTCGCCCCCGTGTTGCCAGTGATGACGTATGACACGCTGGACCAGGTGATTGACTATATCGAGGCGCGGGCAAAGCCGCTGGCGCTGTATATGTTCTCCCCGTCGGAGGAGAATATGGACAAGGTGCTGAAGCGCACCAGCTCAGGCGGAACGACGCTCAACGGCGTATTCTCGCACTATCTTGAAAACCGCCTGCCGTTTGGCGGCGTAAACGGCAGCGGCATGGGCAGCTATCACGGCTTCTGGGGCTTCAAGGAATTCAGCCACCATCGCGCTGTCTACAAGCATATCTCGAAATAGGGGCGGCGGGGCATCGCGCCCCGCACACCTCGTTAGCGGATGAAATAACCCACGGTTTTGTAATCGCCGCCTTCGCTGCGCATCACCACCGTCTCCACAGACCCCGGTGCCTCTGCAAAAGCAGTGGCGAACTGGACCAGGGCATAGTCTCCTGGAGGAACGCCCGGCAGCGTATCTGTTTGCTTCACGGAAAGAATTTCGCGCGAGACGACAGCGCCAAGCGGTCCGCGCACATCGGTTGCGGCCGACTTCCATTGCGCAGCGGTCACCTGGCTCTGGAACATGTCCGCGGCCTCGTCCCAGCTTCTTTCCCACTCACCAGCGTCCGCCAGGGCAAGCCATGTCAGTGCAGCTTCGCTGATGCGTGCATCGGTGGCAGGCTCCGCTTCATCGTCGGCCTGGGTTGTTTCAATGGGCTGGGCTTTTTCAGCCAGGGTTTCGGTGGCGGGGTTGAGCGCCAGCATGGCGGCGGCGGTAATAAGGGCAATCATTGCAATTCCTCCTGCTAGCCAGGCCAGTGTTCGTGTACTGATCCCGGCTGGTTTCGACTGCCCTGACAATGGCGCAGCCTCACCGCTTTGGCCCATCCCAGAACTTGGGGGTGCAGGAAATTGGGGTGCCCAACCCTCGGTCTCACCCAGAATTCTTGCGGCTTCGCGGCTGCTCGTCACCCCCAGTTTCTGGCGGGCAGAGCGCAGGCGATCGTTGATCGTATAAACCGAAAGGCCAAGCGCGGCAGCGGTGGACTTGGTATCATGGCCCGCCAGCAGGAGGCGCAAGGTCTCCTTCTCCTTTTCGGTCAGATCGCCAGTCCCCTCTTGCATCATCAGCCTTTCACCACCCTCACCCGCGCCTTCAGATTGGTTCGGCAGAAGGCGTGAAGGAAGCAAGTCTGCTCTCCCATGTCCAGCGCGGCGCGGGCAAAGGTGCTGTTCTCGTCAGAATGCAGGTAGACATGCGTTTCCACAGGATCGGCCCTGCCCGCCGTGCCGGTGTTGCCGCTTGCCCCACCGCTCGAAAAATGAATGTCCTGCACGATGTTATAGGCATCAAGATGCTTCTTCGCGATCTTGGCGTAGCGGCCTAGCTGGGTCATGAAACAAAATCCGATGCCCGCGGCCATATAACTGATGGCGTCGGGCGCGCGGCCATCCTCGTCACTCAGGAAATGAAAGATATTGCCGTGGGGATTGAACAATTGCTGTTCAATGCTCTTCACCCCGTCCTCGCGCACCGTGCAGATGCCACGAATATGCAGCGTGCGGTCCTGTTCTTCCGCCAATGATGACCCTTGCGATGATGTCGCCTCGTCAGTCAGCGGGCTAAGATCGCCGCGCCGGATGATCTCTTCAGCCGGTGCGGGCTGCACGTCTGAAAAATTCGCGGCGGGATCGGGCGGCACATCGCCGTGCACGCACTTTGCTTTGTCCGGAACAACCTGCCTGCCCTTGTGCGTCAGCGTGAACAGCGAATCTTTCTCGCCGCGCATCAACCCGTTGAGGGGCGATGCTGCCACCGCATCATAGACAAGCGTACGCAGCGTCTCTGCATCGGCATCGCTATCGATGCGCGCCTCCAGCTCTATGTCTTTGGCACCGCCGGTCATCGTGCCCTTCAGCGCGCTGCCCTTCATGGTGTAGAAATTGTCCTGCACCAGCTTGATGTTGCGGATCGCGATGTCGCGCTGGCGGGCCAGTGCCAGCAGCTCCGTCATATAGCTGGAGACCATGCCCACCGTCAGGAAGCTCAACGGGCAAGGTGCCTCGTTGAAACCGTCGAGATAGGCCCCTTCGTCCGACACCACGCGCCAGACCCTTTCGCTGGCAGAGGATGCGACAAACCCCTCTTTCTGCATGACAGAGAGCGAGCGTGCGGCAAAGCGCACCGCCTGACCCAGTCGCTCTGGCGGAGGAGCAAGGCGAGCTGCTCCACCATCGATCGGGAAGAAGGGCGGGCGCTTGTCATCGCCCAGAATGTTCCGGTGGGTCTTGCTCAACTTGCCGTTTATTCCTCGTTCCTTGGCAGTACCGGAGATGGTCTGCCGATTGCCAATTCTGCATCGGAGAAACGGATCGGTGTACGCAAACCTTTCAAGCCGTTCTCGTCCAGGTCCACCACCATGCCGCGGGCCGCGATTTGCGGATCGGTCAAAGCCTGTTTCACGTTGTTTATCGGGCCTGCGGGGATGCCCCTGTTCTCCATCTTCAGCAACACGTCTTCGCGCTTCATCTCGGCAATGCGCTTGGCGATGGAGGCGGACAGCGAGACGCGGTTTTTGACGCGCCGCGCATTGGTGGTCCATTCTTCCCGCAGGGGCAGGTCAATCGCTTCGCAGAACCGTTCGAACTGGCGATCGTTACCCACCGCCACGATCAGCCAGCCATCCTTGGCCTGAAACGCTTCGTAAGGGGCGATATTGGGATGGGCATTGCCCATGCGTTTGGGGCTGCGGCCAGAAGCAAGGTAGTTCATCGCCTGATTGCCCAGCGTGCCCACCATGACATCGAACAGCGCCATATCCACCATCTGTCCGCGCCCGGTGATCTCGCGCTGGCGCAGCGCCGCCTGAATGCCGATCACGGAATACAGGCCAGTCATGATATCGGCATAGGCCACGCCGATCTTGTTGGGCGGGCCATCGGGTGTGCCGGTCAGGTCCATGATCCCGCTCATCGCCTGGATGATGATGTCGTACCCGGCGCGTCCGGCGTAGGGGCCATCGTGGCCAAAGCCCGTGATGGAGCAATAGACAAGGCGCGGGTTCGCCTCTTTCAGGCTGTCGTAATCCAGCCCGAATTTGCCCAGATTGCCGGTTTTGAAATTTTCGATCACCACGTCGGCATCGGCAATCAGCGCGTGAACCTTCTTCAGGTCGGCTGCGCTGTTGAAATCGGCAACCATCGTATCCTTGCCGCGGTTGGCGGCGTGGAAATAGGCGGCATCCTTGCTGCCATCCTCACGCTCTATGAACGGTGGCCCCCATTGGCGCGTGTCGTCACCGTCGGGCCCTTCCACCTTGTGCACTTCTGCGCCCAGATCGGCGAGGACTTGTCCAGCCCAGGGACCGGCGAGGATGCGGGCGAGTTCGACGACCTTGATGCCGTCCAGCGGTGAATTGCTCATGACCGCGCTCTACGATGCACGAAGCATCAGGTAAACGACTGGTTCAAATCTAGGTTGATGCATTTGCCCGGGTCGGCGCGATATGGAACACCCGTTCTGCATTGCCGTGGCACAGGGCGTGGCGTTCTGCATCGGTGCATTCAAAGTTCTCGATGAAATCCACCGCCGGTTTCATCGGCTGGTATGGATAGTCGATGGCCCAGATCACATTGTCGATGCCCATCCGGTCTATCGCGTAACGCAGGGCCAGCGGGTCTTCCACGCCGCTGGTGGTAAATACGAAATTGTCGCGGAAATATTCTTCCATGCTGCGCTGGGTTTTCGGCGCGCGGCCAACTTTTTGCGCGCGGGAGTTCATGAAGTTTATCCGCCAGATGAAAAACGGCACCATCTCGCCCATGTGCCCCACGCAAATGCGCAGCTTTGGAAATTGATCGAACACGCCGCCTGCCATCATCCGCAGGATATTGGTGCCCACTTCCACGCCGTAGGCCCACATGGCAGAATCCATCGCGTAATCCATCATCGGGCCTTTCAGCGTGTCAGACGGGCCGCGCGGGTGAATGTAGATGGTGGCATCATGCGCCTCTGCCGCCTCGAAGATGGGCCAGAATTTCGGATCATCGAAATAATCGCCATTGGTATGGCCGTTGACGATCAGGCCATTCATCCCGAGGTCGGTCATCACGCGGTCGATTTCCTTCGCCGCACGCTTCGGGCTGTGCGGCGCAAAGCTGGCGAGACCGGCAAAGCGATCGGGGCGCTTGCGGCAGATTTCGGCCAGCCTGTCGTTGCTCAGGGCGGCCAGTTCTGTCGCCGTATCGGCATCGAACATCTGCACGCCCGGCGCGGTGAGGGTGAGGAGGTGCATATCGACGCCAAACTCGTCCATCTGCGACAAGCGCTGGCCTTCTACGTCCTTCAACCCTTCCAGGAAGTTCATCTTTCCATAGCCACTGGAATCGTGATCGGCATCGTAGATACCGCCAACCAGAAGCTTGTCCGCACTTTGTGATGGGCCGCGAGAGACCTTGCGCAATTCCTCGGCAATTTCGGGAATTGTCCAGGCTTCTTCGCAGGCGATCAGGCGACACTTGTTTCCCATGGTCTTTCCCCTTCCAGCTGCGTTCTCTGGCGCAGGTTAGCAGCCTTGCGCGATTGCCATAGGACAATTTTGCGGGTTAAATCCTCTTATGCAGTCGCATACACAAACCGGCCCTTCGTCGAGGGATCATGAAAGCTGGACCTCGGCCGGTCTCGCCGGACCGGAGGCTTTGCGTGAATGGCGCGAATGGGCCGCCAGCACGATTGCCCCTATCGAAGTGGAGGTGTTCGACCCGCACGCCTTTGCCGCACGCTGGATCAGCCACGGCATCGGCCAGTTGCGGCTGCTGCATCTGTATGCCCCTGCCCAGCGGGTGACGCACACCGGAACAGAAGGCAGCGCGGGGCGCGCTGCGCCATCCATCCAGCTTGTCTATTCCCGTCACGGGGCGATGAAAACGCTGATGGGCGGCAAGAGCTTCACTGTCGAACCCGGCCAGTTCGTGCTGCTGGACAACACCCGCTTTTACCAGATGGAAATGCAGACGCAGCATGAATGCCTGGACCTGATGATGCCCCGAGCCTGGGTGGAAAGACATCTGCCCGATCCCGGCGCGCTGATGGCGCGGCCCATCGATACGCGCGAAGGGTGGGGAATGCCGCTGGGAGCCTTGCTGGAAACCATGCTTGGCAGGCTGGACGATGCCCCCCTGCCCCGCCCGCTGATTGCTGAACAGGTGGGCAGCCTGCTGGCATTGGCGACCTCAATCCATGAAACTCCCCATGCATCGCGCCATCGCGGCCAATTGGCACGGCGCATTCTTCGGATGATGGAGAGCAATTACGGCGATCCCGGCCTGTCGGCAGAACGCGTGGCACGTGATTGCGGAATATCGAAGCGATACCTGCAAACGCTGCTGGCGGGCAGCGGCACCAGTTTCGTGCAGGAATTGAACGTGATGCGGCTGGACCGCGCGGGCGACATGCTGTCCGATCCGCGCGCTTCGGGGCTGGCGATAGCGGACATCGCCTTTCGCAACGGCTTTCTCGATCCCGGCTATTTTACCCGTCTGTTCCGCAAACGGTTTGGTGTAACCCCCAGCGCATGGCGCGCAGGACACGCGCCGCAAAGCTGAGGGCAGGTCATGAAGTTCGTCATTATCCTGATCGCGCTGGCGGCAATCGCCCTTGGCATATCCTACGCGATCTCGCCGCTGCGCACCTTCGATGCGCTTGTGCCCAAGGATGGCAATGCGCGCAAAGTGGCAGATGGCGCGGCGTATGGCACCGATGAACGGCAGGCACTGGATATCTACGCCCCCACCGCGCCAGACGATGCGCCGCGCCCCGTCGTCGTGTTCTTCTACGGCGGCAGTTGGAACAGCGGCACACGGCACGGGTACAATTTTGCCGGACGCGCGCTGGCATCGCGCGGTTTCGTGGTGGCGGTGCCGGATTATCGCCTCGTGCCGGAAGTGCGGTTTCCGACATTTGTGCAGGATGGCGCGGCGGCGGTGCGCTGGGTACGGCGCAACATCGGGCAGTATGGCGG
>JBASBA010000291.1:0-4596 GCA_049650885.1 Alteraurantiacibacter sp.
CCACAGTGCGCTGCTTTTCTTTCAGGTCTGGCCACACCACCAAATTAATAACGCCAGTTTCGTCTTCCAGCGTGATGAAGCACACGCCCTTGGCGCTGCCGGGTCGCTGACGGATCAGCACCACGCCTGCCACATGCACCATGCTGCGAAACTTGCGCGCCCTGAGGTCGCAAGCGCGCACAAAGCCACGCTCTGCCAGGCTGGCACGCAGGAAGGCCATCGGATGTGCTTTCAGGCTGAGGCGCGTGGTCTGGTAATCGGCTACCACCTCCTCGCTCAGCGGCATTTTCGGCAAGATCGCCCTGCCCCGCTCTGCGCCTTCGTCTCGCTCATCCGCATGGGCAAACAACGGCAGATCCATGCCACCAACCAGGCTGCGCGCATCCCACAGGGCCTGCCGCCGAGACATGTCCATCGAATTGAACGCATCGGCGCTGGCAAGCCGCTCCACATGGCCCACCGGCACGCGCGCCCTGTCACGCAGCTCGGCAACATCGGCGTAAGGCCCGCCGTCCTCTCGCGCTGTCACGAGCGCGGCGGCGACGTGTTCCGGCAGGCCATCCACCTGCCGCATGCCCAGACGCAGCGCAATATGCTTGTCCTGGCGACCGTCAAAGCGATCATGATCCGCCCTCCCGATCACCTCCAGCGTGCAATCCCATTGGCTGTGGTTCACATCTATCGGCAGCACTTCCACCCCATGCTCGCGCGCATCGCGCACGATCTGCGCAGGCGCGTAGAAGCCCATGGGCTGGGAGTTGAGCAGGCCGCAGGCAAAGGCGGCGGGGAAATGGCACTTCAGCCAGCTGGAGACATACACCAGATGGGCAAAGCTGGCTGCGTGGCTTTCAGGAAAACCGTATTCGCCAAAGCCGCGGATCTGGTTGAAGCAGCGTTGCGCAAAGTCGCGATCGTAGCCGCGCGTCACCATGCGCTCCACCATCATGTCCTGCAATTCATCCACCATGCCGCGGCTGCGGAAGGTGGCCATCGCCTTGCGCAAACGATTGGCCTCCGCACTGGAGAAGCGAGCGGCATCCAGCGCGATCTTCATCGCCTGTTCCTGGAAGATCGGCACACCCAGCGTACGCTCCAGAATGCTGGAAAGCTCGTCCGGCGGGCCATGATCGGGAGATGGCGCAGGGATCTGCACCTGCTCCGCCCCGCGGCGGCGCTTGAGATAGGGATGCACCATGTCACCCTGGATCGGGCCGGGCCGCACGATGGCAACCTGGATCACCAGATCATAGAATTCGCGCGGGCGCAGACGCGGCAGCATGTTCATTTGTGCGCGGCTTTCCACCTGAAACACGCCCAGCGAATCCCCCTTGCGCAGCATCTCGTAGGTTTCGGGATCCTCGCGCGGGACGCTGGCCAGTGTCAGCGAACGGTCGTGATGGTTTTCCAGCAGGTCCAGGCATTTCCTGATGCAGGTGAGCATGCCCAGCGCCAGCACATCCACCTTCAGTATGCCCAGCGCCTCGATATCGTCCTTGTCCCATTCGATGAAAGTGCGATCCGGCATCGCGCCATTGCCGATCGGCACCGTTTGCGTCAGCGCCCCGTCGGTGAGGATAAAGCCGCCAACATGCTGCGATAAATGCCGCGGCATTCCAATCATTTGCTCCGTCAACCTGAGAACGCGGCGCAGGTGTGGATCGGATACATCCATGCCCGTTTCCTCGGCGTGCTTCTCGCTCACCTCCTTGCCCCAGCCGCCCCAGACGGTGCGCGCCAGGGCGCTGGTGACATCTTCGGACAAGCCCATTGCCTTGCCTACCTCGCGGATAGCCATGCGCGGGCGATAATGAATGACGGTGGCGGTCAGGCCAGCGCGGTGGCGACCGTATTTAGTGTAGATGTGCTGGATCACCTCCTCGCGCCGCTCATGCTCGAAATCGACATCGATATCGGGCGGCTCCTTGCGCTCCTCACTGATGAAGCGATCAAACAACAGCTGGTGCTTGGCTGGATCGACGGATGTGATTTCGAGGCAATAGCACACCGCCGAATTGGCTGCAGAGCCGCGCCCCTGGCACAGAATCGGCGGATCCACACTGCGTGCGTAATCGACAATGTCTTTGATGGTGAGAAAGTAGCGCCCCAGTTCCAGCTTGCCAATCAGCGCCAGTTCACGTTCAAGCGTTGTCTTCACAGAACCCGGCAAACCATTGGGATAGCGGCATTTTGCGCCTTTCCACGTTTCGCTTTCCAGATAGGTCTGCGGGGTCATGCCATCGGGATAGATCTCTTCCGGATATTCGTATTTCAGTTCTTCCAGGCTGAAATTGCAGGCATCTGCCACAACGCGCGCCGCCGTGATGGCGTGGGGCCAGCGTTCGAACAGGCGCTGCATCTGTTCCGGGCTTTTCAGATGCCGTTCGGAATTGGCGTGCAGCAGATGTCCGGCGCGGGCCACCGTGGTCTTGTGCCGGATTGCCGTCATCACATCCTGCAAGGGTCGGCGTTCGGGCGCGTGGTAATGCACATCATTGGTGGCCAGCAGCGACAGGCCGTTGGCTCTGGACAGCGCATCGAGCCGATCGATCCGGGCAATGTCATCCCCGCGATACAGGTAACTGGCAGCAAGGTGGCCAAGCGTCGGCAGGCCGACGGCGAGATGGGGGAGAATATCGGACAATGTGCCCGTAACGTGATCTTCACGCAGCGTGCCATCCAGCGCCACCACATTGCTGGCCCAGCCCGGCACCGTCAGCTTCTCCCCCAAATTGCGCGGAGGAATCAGTATCAGCTGCAAGTCCCCCTCCCCATCCCTGACAGCATGATCGGCCAGCATGGGCAGCGAAATGTCACACACGCCCTTTTCCTGCCAATCGCCATTCAACGTGGCCATGCGCCCTGCCGAGATCAGCGTGCACAGGCGGCCATAGGCGGCGCGGTCCTTGGGATAGGCTAGGAAAGACAAGCCTTCTGCCGTCTCTACCCGGCAACCTATGACCGGACGCATCTTCAGCGTTTTCGCCTCGCTGTGCACGCGCACCACGCCAGCCATGGAATTGGCATCGGCAATGCCTATCGCGTCATAGCCAAGGCTGCGCGCGGTCAGCACAAGATCCACCGCATCGGACGCGCCGCGCAGGAAGGTAAAGCAACTGACAAGCCCCAACTCCACGAAAGCGCTGCGCGAAGGTGCGTCTATGCTGTCGGGATCAAGTTCGATCGTGCGTTTTGGAAGAAGGTCGCTCTCTGGCACGTCACTCCACCAGCTCCGCCAGTCGCCTTTTCACCGTGGCAAGATCCGCCGCGAACAGCCGCTCCTGCTCGGCCTTGGCATCACCATCCAGGCGCAAGAGATAGGATGGGTGCGCCGTAACCCATAATTCGCTGCCATCGTCCAACAGCATCGGTTTTCCCCGCACCCTGGAGATGCTTACCGTCTTGCCCAGCATCGCGCGTGCCGCACTGGCGCCCAGTGCCAGCACCACCTTGGGCTTCACAATGGAACGCTCCGCCTCGTGCCACCAGCGACACACATCGATTTCCTTGGCGGTGGGAGACTGGTGCAAACGTCGTTTGCCGCGCTGGGTGTATTTGAAATGCTTCACCGCATTGGTGACATAGATTTCACGCCGCTCGATACCGGCCACTGCCAGCGCGGCATCCAGCACCTGCCCTGCTGGCCCAACGAAGGGCTTGCCCGCCAGATCCTCCTGATCGCCTGGCTGTTCGCCCACGATCATCAGGGATGCATTGTCCGGCCCCTCCCCCATCACAGCTTGATTTTCCAGCGAGCCGATCGGGCACTTCCCGCAGGCATGGATCGCCTTGTCTATCGCCGCCAGCGTTTCTGGCCGCTCCTCAAACTGCATGGCGCCTGCATCCACCATTTCGCTTTCCCGCCTTTGCGCGCCTGCCACCAGTTCGGGAATCAGGGCGGCCTCCGGCATGTTCTTCCAGTATTTGCGCGGCATTTCCTTCAGCATGGCCCCGATCTTCAGGCGCGCAGGATTGAAAATGGAAGCGTAATATTTGCGCCAGAGATCCTCCGCCGGATCGCCCTGCGGCGCATCGGATTTCTGCGCCGGACCGCTCTCGCGCACAATCTCGCCATCCCAGTGAATGCAACCTTTGGGCGTAAGGATGGACCAGTGCATGTTGGCAAAGCGTCGCACGAAAAAGCCCGCCTCGCGCCGCACGATATGATGGTCAGGCTCGAACCAGGCAACGTAATGCTCGTTGCCCTCCTCATCCTGCACCATGCGGAAGCGAACGAAGGCATGCATCTTGTGCGCATCGCGGCGCACGGACTTGTCCATATCCTCCAGCCGGCGAACCTGGCTGTCGGCCTTGTCCTCCATCAGACGCGGGTTGGACTGGAGCCGCCATAGCATCGAATAGAGGATAGAAAATCGTTCCGGATCAGAATGATGAGATACATTCTTGGCAATGGTCAGGAAGCGCTTGCTGGCGCGGATCACACGGGTGGCATCATCCGGCACAGGCAAGCGCTTGTCGCCATGACTGAACAGGGAGCCATTGCCGCCCGGTTCCACCCAGGCCACGCGTTCAGGCGGTACATCGCATTGCACCAATTGCCGCGCACGCTCTCGCCAGAATGCGAAATCATCAGGCTCC
>JBASBA010000292.1:0-5612 GCA_049650885.1 Alteraurantiacibacter sp.
GGCCGATGTCGAACTCGCGCGTGTCATTGCGCTCCACACTCAGCCAGTCCACAAATTCGGGATCTGCCGGACCGCCCAATCTTCCCAGCAAAGCTTCCCATGCGGCCAGCGTGTCTATCCGCCATGCCAATGAGAAGCGCGCACCGTCTATGCGCGCACGGCCTTGTGCATCCAACCAGTCCGGCGCATCTTCCAGCATGGCCTCCAGCCGCACGCCCAGCTTGATAAGGGGGCCGCGTATCTCGGCCAGCGCCTGCGCGGCGGCCTGTGCGCGTTCCACGAAATCGCCTGTCAGTCCGGCTGCCTCCGTCTCGATCCCGTAACCTGCATCCACTGCGCCGCTTTCATCGCGCGCGTAAGTGATCGCGCGAACAGCGGCCAGCAGGGTCTCAATCTCTCCCGAAGGTTCATTTTCGGCCAGCCGCGCCTGCCATCCTTCGCCGGGCAAGGCTTGCGCAGCATCGCAGGCAGCAGTGATGGCCTCGCCGCCAGCTTCGTCATAGCTGGCAACATCAGCCAGGCGCGCTGCAAGACCCCGGCGGCGCCCTTTTGATCCGCGCTCGGGGCCAAGAATCCAGCGCTTCAGCTCGATTGCCTCTTGCCCTGTCAGGGCGGCAGCAAAGGTGGAATCGGCAGCGTCGAATACATGGTGCCCCTCGTCGAACACGATGCGCGTGGGGCGCTGCGCATGGTCACGCCCACGCGCGGCATTTACCATCACTAGCGCATGGTTTGCGATAACGAGATCGGCTTGCGCACTCGCCCTGGCGGCACGTTCGATGAAGCAAGTGCGATAGTGCGGACAGCCGGCATAGATACACTCGCCACGCTGGTCAGTCAGTGACCTGATGGCGCGCTGGCGAAACAGCGTGCCCAGCCAGCCCGGCAAGTCTCCGCCAATCATGTCGCCATCCTGTGTATAGGCGGCCCAGCGCCCTACCAGCTGCGCAAGGATTGCCGCGCGACCGCCAAAGCCGCCCTGCAGCGCATCTTCGAGGTTTAGCAGGCACAGGTAATTTTCGCGGCCCTTGCGCACGACAACGGGCCGGGTGCCATCGGCGCGCCGATCCGGCCAGGCGCGACTTGCCTCGCTGCGCAGCTGACGTTGCAGATTTTTCGTATAGGTGGACACCCAGACGGTGCCGCCCGACACCTCCGCCCACAAGGATGCAGGGGCAAGGTAGCCCAACGTCTTCCCGATGCCGGTTCCAGCCTGTGCCAGTAGCACGTGCGGCTTGTCCCGCCGTTCGCGCGGGGCGAATATCTTGCCCACATCACTTGAATAGGCGCGTTGCCCCTCGCGCCGTTCAGAGCCTTCGCCGGTCAACCGTTCCAGCTGCCCCTGAATGGCATTTTCATCCAGCGCAACTTGGGCTGGCTGCGGGCGTTCGGCGCTTTCGTCCCATTCGGGCAAGCGCGAGAACAGCCATTTTTCGGCCCGTTCCGGCTTGGCTACATGCGGGCTGAGGACTTGCGCCCATGGCCAGCGCAAACGGGCCAGCGACTGCAACACGCTCCATGCGCCATCGCGGGCAGCCCAATCGTTCTGCTCACACGTGGCCAGCAGAACGCCAGCCGCCTGTCGCAGCATGGCAGGAACCTGCGCGCCGTCCGCAGGCTCTGGCAAGCCCAGCGCGTGTGCAAGACCCTTGGGCGTGGGAACGCAGAAAACCGCCGGGTGAACGAAGGCGAACAACTCCAGCAAATCCAGCCCTGACAAGTCGGGGTAACCCAGCCGGGTAGCGATCAGCGGCGCGTTAAGGATAAGGTGAGGGGTATCGGCCGCCGCCATCACCGCCTCCCCCTTGGAACTGCCACGCACCGCGCCATCGCTGCCGCAAAGCCAGCTGCCCGCATGGCTGGCATAGAGCGCAGGGAGAGGCACATCTTCGGCAGGTAGGGCGTAATCGACCATCGCGGTCCACTATCTGAGGTGAGAACGAAATGTAAACGGATTTACCGTCATGCGGCCGTGGACGGTATCGGAAATCGCGTCTGCTTCGGGCGGGAAGCCAGCATAATCTGGCGTTAGCCAGAGGTGATCACGCGCGGGTTCCCGCTACGGTAAACGCACAAGGGGAGGAGCCGTAGTACGCGGTATCGCAAATTCGGTGCAGCTTACCGTGTAAACCGGCATCTCGGGCGCAATAACGCACGCGCTTCTCTTTCATTCAGTGGCGCGAAAGACCCAAGGTGCCTATGGCCGTCCGCGTCATGGCCAGAATTTCGAAAATATTGCCTTTTGTCGCATCCTTGCTTGTGTTGGCTCCTGCTGTCTCACTGGCGCAAGATTCCGGTGGCTCCGGCCAAACATCCAGCCCGCAAACGATTGAGCGCGCGCAAGGCATTCCCGATGATTTCACCTTGCCGCCTGGCCCGGTGGCAAACCCGGGCAATCGTCTGGAGCCGATGGTGCAGCCGCTACCCAGGCCTAGCGCCACACCGACTACGAGGCCCACACCAACTGCGACGCCCACACCGGCGCAGGAAAGACCCCGGCCGGAGCCTTCTGCAACACCCAGCCAAAGCGTAAATAGCCAGCCTACGCCCGCACGGCCACGCCCTGCGGCAACCAGCACGGCAGCACCGCCGCCTGCCGAGCCAGCCCCGCAATCTGAAAGGACTGCGCCCGCTATCGAAGTTGACGCAGGTGATGTCGAGGATACGGCAACGCCGCAGCCCGTCATCGCGGCAGAGCAGCCGACGGTGGCCACACCCGCCATGGAGGATGCGCCCTCAGTTGCCGAGGCGAATGATGCAACATCCGGCTGGGGCATCCTTGCTTGGATCATCGGCGCGATCGCCGCGCTGGGTCTGGGAGCCTTTGCCTTCTGGTGGCTGCGCAAGAGAGAGGCAGAGGGATTTGGGGTCGAGAGGATCGAACCCTATCGTCCGGTGCCAGCTTCGCCCGATGTGCAGAAGGAAGTTCCTAACGAGAAAGTGGCGCCTCCCAAGGCCGAAGCTGCTGCCGCCGCGGGTGCCGTGACAGCCACACGACCTGCACCGACCCCGAACCCGGGCGGCTTCGTCACCAGCACGGTAGCATCCCGCCGCATTGGCGATCAGGCCGCGAGGAGGCCACAGACGCAAGCCCAGACCCCACAACAGCAGACGCAGCGCGGCAACATGACGCCTGACGGGCGGATCGTAACTTCCTTGTCTTCCATGCGAAAACGTCTGGATTAGCTGCGCGGTACGCAGCTCCAGTTAGAAGGATCGTTCGGATCGCCCGCGCCATCGAAGCGGGCAACATCAGGCCAGGCGCAATGCGGGCGAACAAGATCGCTATCTGCCTTGCGACCGATCAGACGATCCGGTACGCGCCCATTTGCCAGCCAATCCTGCATCGCGCCGAGATAATCGATCTGGTCAGCGCCGGGCCCACCTGCGCAATGCCCCATTCCGGGGACGGTGTAGTAACTGAATTGCGACGCCGCTTCGGCATTCGCGGCATAAACACCGCGCGCGTAGTCGTTCGACAGGACAGGGCTGGGGCCGGCATCGCTTTCACCGTGCCATAGCATCAGCTTTCCGCCCCGTTCGAAGAAGGGGGAGAGATCGGTTTCGTCCGCCTCATACATCCGCGCAAAGTCGGAATTGCGGACGGTGAGATAGTTGGCGTCCGAAAACTGCTCCCAATCCACGGGGTTGGCGCCGAAGATAACGGGTTGCAAGCCCATCAGCCCGCCGCCGCGCGTAGGGTCTGAATTCTGGCCGGCGCCATCGGCGCGGTTGAAGAAGCCCCATGATGCTTCGCCGCCACGGCTCATCGGGTGCATTGCCCAGCTACCATCCGACGCGCGCCGCCCACTGTACAGTGTGTTCAACGTGTCAACTTGCTGCGGGCTAAGGCAGGATTCGGTTTCTCCGGGTTCGCATTGCAGGGTGCGCGGCTGCCACGAGCAGCTGCGCGGGTTGTTGATCAGGCCATCCTCCAGCCCGTCATTCCCATCACACGCGGCGATGGCGGCATCCTGCACCATCTGCAATTCGGGCACAGTGAATGCGGCCTGCGGCTCTGCAAAAGCGTGGTTACGAAGCACGGCGCTGGTCTGCACCTGAAGGGTGTAAACCGGTGCGCCCACGATCACGGCGTCATAATCCTGCGGGTAACGCTGCGCCTCCATCAGTCCCATGCGCCCGCCGGTGGAGCAGCCTGAATAGATTGCGGTATCGTGTTCCTTGTCATAGAACGCGGAGGTCACGCGTTTTCCCATCTCGGTCATGGTGTGAATGGCGCGGTGGCTAAAATCCTCAGCCTGGACGGGGTTTACGACCCATTCATTACCCCAGGGGTTGGTGCTGCTGTGCCCGCCATTCGTTTGCATCGTGGCGAAGCCTTTCAGCAGGCCGTCGCGTGCGGCATCCAGTGTGGTATTGCCCATCCAGGCTCCTCCACCGATACCCAGTACATCGCCGTTCCAGCTTTCCGGCAGACGGTAGACAACGCCGATATTCGACCCGTCTACCGGGCGAAGCGTCGCGCTGACTTCGCAATAGGAGGGCACATCGCCCGCAGCAGGAACCCAGATGGTTTCCAATGCGGTTTCGCCAACTTCCTGCGTGGCAAGGAACTCACACTGGTTCGCTGCCAGAGCGGCTCCATGCATATCCGTAGTCGCGTCGCTATCCGCAGTCGTACAACCCGTGATAGCAAGGGCGGCGATGCTGGCAGTGGCGGATAGGCGCATGTTTGTGTCTCCTGTTCGGGCGAAAGGAGAGGGTTTGCTGCATCGTCAATGCCTTGCCGACATGCGAAAACACGTTCGCCGCAGCATTCTCTCCCCTTTTCTTGAAAGAAAGGATGCCACAGCGAACGCGCCGCGCCAATCGGTTTTGTTGACTTAGTCCGCAGCCTTTTCGGCGGACACCTGTTCGATACGCAGGGGTTCGGGAAAATAATTGGTCTGAATGGGGAAGGGGATATCGATCCCGGCGGCGTCCAGGCCTTTCTTGATGGCCTTGATCGCTTCGCTCTTGGTCTGCCGAAGATCTCGCGCTGCGGACTGGGCGTACCATTGCACGAGGAAATCGATCGAGCTTCCGCCAAATTCCTGCGCATAAACGATGACGGGGCGTTCTTTCACCACGGCGTCAACGGTTGCCATCGCCGCCTCGATAGCCTTTTGCGCTTCTTCAAGATCGGTATCGTAAGATACGCCGACGACCACCTCGTTACGCCTCACGGTATCGTCGGTCAGGATTTTTACCGCGTTCTTGAACAGCATGGAATTGGGCATGATGGTGAGTTCGTTGGAAAGCTGGCGGATATAGGTCTCTCGCAAGGTTATCTGCTCTACCTTGCCCAGCACGCCCTCAACCTCGATCAGATCGCCGATGCGCATTTTTTCGCGCAGCATAATCAGAATGCCGGCAAGGAAATTCTCGAATATGTCCTGAAAGGCAAAGCCGATGGCCAGCGCGCCCACGCCAAGCCCCGCAATCATGCCGGTTGGGGTGAAGCCGGGTATGGCCACGATCATTGCCAGCATGATGCCCACCAGCCAGATAAGCAGGCGAACGATGGTTTCGACCAGTTGGCGCAGATCCTCGCGCATGTGCGATTTGCCGGTCAGCTTGTCGGCGATCCGCACCGCGAATTTCGCTACGAT
>JBASBA010000293.1:0-20117 GCA_049650885.1 Alteraurantiacibacter sp.
TTCCTCGCCCGTGCGGGCGATCTCGCCCTCGATGCCGTGCCAGTCTTCCTTCTTCAGGATGTTGGCTGCGCGCTTATAACCGGCGAGGAGGTTGGTGCCGTCTTCGGTCTCCACGAATGCTTGCAGCGCATGGACGCGAGCGAGCAGGCGGACGAGGTCGTCTTCGCCGCCGAGCATTACCACGGAATCAACGAAATCATGCCGAACACCAACTTCGCGCTGTTGGACCGTCAACCGCTCTATTAAGAACCATTTTAGATCGACGACGGCATCCACAACACTTTGACCGAATTCAAGACTACTTCCGCGAAGAGATTCTATCTTCTTTCCGACCAATTGTCTGCGAAAGTCTGCAAGTTCACTCTCTTGCACGTAGCCTCGACCAGCTCTCGAGAGTTTATCTGCAACTTTAGCCGCGGGTATCAACTGAATACCTACCGCAGTATTTGCGAAAAAATCAAACAGGCCCTTGCGCAATGAAAGTCGAAGATTGTTTTTTAAGAGGATCGCGATCACTGATAATGCAGCCCTACGTAGGGCAAACGGGTCTTTTGACCCAGTAGGTTTCTCACCGATCAGGAAGAAGCCAGCAAGCGTATCCAGCTTGTCCGCCAGCGACACCGCAACCGTTACCGGCGCTGTTGGCACGTCGTCGCCCTGCCCCACCGGCTTATAGTGATCGCGGATCGCATTTGAGACCTCTGGCGGCAGGCCTTCCTTCTCGGCGTAGTAGCCGCCCATCAGGCCCTGCAATTCGGGGAATTCACCCACCATCTCGGTGACGAGGTCGGCCTTGGCCAGACGCGCAGCTTTTTCTGTCTGGTCTGCGTCTGCGCCTTTGACAATGCCTTCCTCCACCAGCCATCGGGCCAGCTTCGCCACGCGCTCCACCTTGTCAGCAACGCTGCCAAGTTTCTCATGAAAAGTGATCCGCTCCAGCTTCTTCGCATGGTCTGCAAGGATGGTTTTCTGGTCCAGTTCCCAGAAGAAACGCGCATCGGAAAGGCGCGCGGCCAGCACCTTGCGATTGCCGTCGACTATCGCCGCGCCGCCGTCCTCGGCCTCGATATTTGCAGTGCAGACGAAGGCGTTGGCGAGATTGCCTGCGCTGTCTTCGCACACGAAATATTTCTGGTTAACGCGAGCGGTCAGCTGGATGACTTCGGGCGGCACATCGAGAAAATCCTCGTCGAAGCGGCCCAGCAGCGGCACGGGCCATTCGGTCAGTCCGGCGTTCTCGATCACCAGCCCCTCATCCTCCACCAGCGACAGGCCAGCGTCGGAGGCGACCTTGGCGGCACCTTCGCGGATCAGGTTCTGGCGTTCCGCATGGTCCACTATGACATGGCCAGCACGCAGTTTCACCGCGTAATCGTCGGCATTGCCGATGGTGATGTCACCTGAACGATGGAAGCGATGGCCCAGCGTAACCGCGCCGGATGTGACGCCGTGAACCTCACATTGCACAATCTCGTCACCCAACAGCGCGACGATACCGGACAGCGGGCGCACCCAGCGCAAGCTTTCGGTAGACAGAGATGCCTCGCCCCAGCGCATGGATTTGGGCCAGGAAAAGTCGCGAACAATTGCGGGGATGGCCTCTCCTAGCAGATCTTTTGTCGTGCGACCGGGTATATTCTTCACCGCAAAATAGGTTTCGCGGCCCTTTACGTCGCGCACTTCCAGTTCATCACGCGAAACGCCGGTTTTGCGGCAAAAACCGTCCACCGCCTGATCGGGTGCGCCCACGGGTGGTCCTTTGGCCTCTTTGCTGACAGCCTCGGTTGCGTCTGGCAGGTTGTGCGCGATCAGGGTCAGGCGCCGCGGGGTGGACCAGACGGCAGCCTCGCCTGCGGAAACGCCGGCGGCGTCCATCTCGCGGCGGAACAGTTTCAACAGTTCTGCGCGAGCACCGGCCTGCATCCGGGCGGGAATTTCCTCGCAGCGCAGTTCGAGGAGGAAATCACTCATAGCGACCACTCCGGATATTTGGATTGCCATTCAGGCGCCATCGCGTGCGCGTATTTCTCGCATGAACCACGCGCCAGATCACGCACGCGGGCCATGTAGCTGGCGCGTTCCTGCACGCTGATGACGCCGCGCGCCTGTAACAAGTTGAAAATATGGCTGGCTTCCACCGCCTGTTCATAAGCGGCGATGGGCACTTCGGCGCTCAGCGCGTTCTGGCACTCAGCCTCAGCCTTGTTGAACAGATCGAAAAGCGCGTCGGTATCGGCAACCTCGAAGTTCCATTTCGACATCTGTTTTTCGTTTTCCAGGAAGACCTCGCCATAGGAGACGCCGCGACCGTTGAAATCCAGATCATAAACATTGTCTACGCCCTGGATATACATGGCGAGCCGTTCCAGCCCGTATGTCAGCTCCCCTGCAACTGGCTTGCAGTCGAAGCCTCCCATCTGCTGAAAATATGTGAACTGGGTGACTTCCATTCCGTCGCACCAGACTTCCCAGCCCAGGCCCCATGCACCCAGCGTTGGCGATTCCCAGTCATCTTCGACAAAGCGGATATCATGCTTGAGCGGATCGATTCCGATCACTGCCAGGCTTCTGAGGTAAAGATCCTGAATATCTGCCGGACTGGGCTTCAGGATCACCTGGTACTGGTAATAATGCTGAAGGCGGTTGGGATTTTCGCCATAGCGGCCATCGGTTGGACGGCGACAGGGCTGCACAAAGGCGGCATTCCACGGCTCTGGCCCCAATGCGCGCAGCGTGGTGGCGGTGTGGAACGTGCCCGCGCCCATGCGCATGTCGTAAGGTTGCAGGATCAGGCAGCCCTGATCACTCCAGAAATCATGGAGGGCAAGGATCATATCCTGGAAAGAATTTTGGGGCTTGCGCTCCATGAGGCCCGAGTTTGAATTGGTCATGTCGCGGTGCGCTTTGGCTCAAGCCCTGCTTAGCGTCAATGCCGCAGGCGCGAAGGTGGCTTGACGGGGCGTTGCAGCGGGTGCGAGATAAGCTGATGATGAAGCGCGCTGCCAGTGTCCTGTCCTCAATTGTGACTGCATGGGCGGCAGTCTGCGCCTTGACTGCGAATGCGCAGGATAATCCCCGTTACGCCTTTACGCAGGATTATGAGCCTGCCCCGGCGCTTTGGGAATTGTCTGACGAGGACACCACCATATACATGCTGGGCACCATCCATTTGCTGCCGGAGGGTTTTCGGTGGCGCAATCCGCAGCTGGACAGGATTATCGAGACGGCAGAGACGCTGGTGGTGGAAACCAGCGATGCCGACAGCGCGGGTGCGATGGACAAGATCGGGCCGAAAATCGCCAATTTTCTGCAATGGCGATCCCCGACCTCGCAGCAACTGTCATCCGGCTCTCAAGAGCGCTGGCGACAGTTGGTATCGCAATCCGGAATGCCGTTCGATTACGTCGATTCCATTCCAGTGATGGTTGCCCTTCTTGGCCTTGGGCAAGCCGAGGTAGAAGGCGATCCGTCCAGTTACGAATACGGTGTGGAGACCATTCTTGAGCGCGAATTTGCACAAACGGATCGCACGGTGGAATCAATCGAGGACTTCGGGCGTGTGACATACAGCCTGTTCCGTGTGAACGATGCCGATATTGTCGGCGAACTGGACATGCAACTGCGCGAGTGGAGCGGCAAGCCGATGGACGGGCTTTACGATACCGCGTTGCATGATCTGACCGGCGAAGAGTATTGGGAAATGGAGCACGCCTGGGCGCGGGGCGAAGTGGCCGATGATTTCGATCTGGGTTTTGGTGCCGGCAAGATCGGCACCGCATTTCGCGAGATCCTGCTGAACCGGCGTAACCGCCAGTGGGCAGCGTGGCTGGAGGAGCGACTCGATCAGCCAGGAACTGTGCTGCTGGCAGTAGGGGCAGGCCATTTTGAAGGGCCGGAATCCCTGCTGGTATGGCTGGAACAGCGCGGTTTGAAGGCAGACCGGATCAATTAGTTACGATAAATTCTCGTTATATGGCCGCGCTTTGCATGGCCCGTAGTCGCGTCAGCGTGTCTTTTTGTCAGGTCTTGTTGACACAGGCGACAAGGCACGACATAAAGTAAGGACAGCCTGACAGATTGGCAGGTTAACCGGACAAGTCACGCCCACTGGATCGCTATGTTCATCGTCTTCATTGTCAAACGGCTGACTGGGGTGCTGTGATGACTGCAATCGCACTTCACCTTTTCCGACTGGGAGATAGCTGATGAACAACCGTCTCAAGGTCCTGCGCGCAGAGCGTGACTGGAGCCAGGCAGAACTTGCCGGAAGGCTGGATGTGTCGCGCCAGGCCGTGAATGCCATCGAAACCGGGAAGCACGATCCTTCACTGCCTCTCGCGTTTCGCATCTCCCGCCTCTTTCAAATGCCTATCGAGGAGATCTTCGATGACTCAAGCAACCGATAACCTCTCTGGCGAGGCCCGGCTGAGAAGCCGCCGCAACCGGTTCTGGACATTCTGTATAATGGGCTTTGCCGTAGCAATCGTCGCCGGCTTCGTCACCGGCTACGCCGCCAACCTGTTTGGCGACGGCGTGCTGCCGAGCTGGAGCCTCTTCCTTTTGTGGGGGATCACACAGGCCAGCTTCACCTGGTTCACCTGGAGCTATTTTCGCCGCATCGACGAGCTGGACCTGCTCGACAATCTGTGGGCAGCACTCGTCGCCTTCTACTTCTACTTCGTGGCTATGCCGAGCTGGTGGCTTTTCCACGACGTCGGCCTCGCACCAGAAGTCGATCATCTCGCCATCTACTTCGCCACGGCAGTCGTCATGTTTGCCACTTACGTACTGCGCAAGCTCGGCTTGCGCTAAGTCTCGCTTACTCCCAAACCCGAACCCCAAGGAGCACACATCATGCATCGCAAGCTTACCCTTACCGCTTCTGCTCTGGCCCTTTTGCTGGGCACCTTCGCCTCGTCCGCAATGGCACAGGATCACACAGAGGAAGCCACCGGACCCGCCCTTTGGAGCCTGTCGGACGAGGACACGACGATCTACCTGTTCGGAACCATCCACATCCTGCCAGAGGGCGAGACATGGTATGACGAGCGTATCTCGTCCGCATTCGATGCATCTGAAGAACTGGTATTCGAAGTGGACATGGATAACATGGAGGGCGCCGCGCAAGAGATGGCTGCGCTGGCAGCATTGCCTGAAGGCCAGACCTTGCGCAGCCTGATGAACGAAGAAGACCTGGCGCAATACGAGGCTGCCCTGGAAGGCATTGGCATTCCCGCTGCTGCACTTGACCCTGTAGAACCCTGGGCTGCAACGCTGACCCTCGGCATGTTGCCGTTGGTGCAGGCCGGATACCAGCCCGATCAGGGAGTGGAAATGGTTCTGCGTCAGCGCGGCGAGGACAAGACTCGCAACGCATTTGAAACGATGGAAGAGCAGATCGCCCTGTTCGACACCATGCCGATGGACGCCCAGCTTGAAATGCTGGACGCGACGGTTGAAGGAATAGACGATGTCGTTTCATCCATCGAGACCATGAAGGCCGAATGGCTGGAAGGCGATGCCGATGCTTTGGGTGCATTGATGAACGAGGAAATGAACGATCCTGAGCTTCACGAGCTGTTGCTGGTGAACCGCAATCGCAACTGGGTGAACTGGATCGAGAACCGCCTCGATCAGCCCGGAACCGTGTTTGTCGCAGTCGGTGCTGGCCACCTTGCTGGCGAAGGCAGCGTGCAGGAAATTCTGGCAGAGCGCGGCCTGACCGCGGAACGCGTGACGCATTGATCGCCAGGTTTTTCAAACCTCTGGCACTTGCAGGGGCGCTGTGGCTGGCAAGCTGCGGCGCCCCTTTCGAGCCTGAGAGCGAGTGGCCCGAACCATCACCCGCAATCTGGGAGCTTACCGCGCCATCCGGAAAGGTTGGCTGGGTGTTCGGCACCGTGCATGCACTGCCCGATGATCTTGCGTGGGGCACGCCGCTGATGGACGATGTTTTTGCCCGCGCTGGCGTGCTTGTGGTGGAGGTTGCCAATCTAGACGATCCTGCCGGTATGGGCCTTTTTTCCGACCTTTCGGAAACGCCGGGACAGCCGCTGTTGTCTGCCCGCGTCGACCCGGAAGAGCGTGATGCCTTGCGCCAATTGCTGGCGGATGCCGGTATGGACGATGACGACTTCGGTCGCATTGAAAGCTGGGCGGCGGCCATGATGCTGTCAGGCGAAGTGCGTACCGGCGATCCCGCCAACGGCGTTGACCGGACGATGATCCACAACGCCGAAACTGTCGTGGGACTGGAAAGTTTTTCGGGTCAGATCACTATGTTCGACACCCTGTCTGAAGAAGCGCAGAGCGATTTGCTTTATGGTGTCGCACTCTCGCACGCGAAAAATACCGATGACAGGATGTTGAGAGCTTGGGTATCGGGTGATGAAGACATGCTGGCGGGACAGGTGAACGACACTTTGCAGTTTTCGCCGGAACTGCGGCGCAGATTGCTGACAGATCGCAACAATCGCTGGGTTCCGCGTATCGTCGCAATGATCGAGGAAGGGCGCGAACCATTTGTAGCCGTTGGCGCAGGCCATGTGATTGGCGAGGCTGGCGTGGTGGCCTTGCTGGAGCAAGAAGGCTACTCTGCGAGGCGTATCCAATAGTTGCTTTTGCAGCGTTACATGCTAGACGCGCGCCTCCCGCTGATGTCATCCCTGGAGGCGCGGCGGTTTATGTATCTGCAATCGAAAGGCTTTAATCATGAGCGATGCTCTGAAACTGCCGGCTGAGACGCGTGATCGGGCAGGCAAGGGAGCCTCCCGTGCGCTGCGTCGCGAAGGCCGCGTACCCGCCGTTATCTATGGCGGTAAGGAAGAACCCACACCAATCCATGTGGAAGAGAAGGAACTGGTCAAGCAATTGATGACCGGTCACTTCATGAACTCTATCGTCATGGTGTCGGTAGACGGCAAGGAAACCCGCACACTTCCAAAGGATGTGTCGCTCGATCCGGTTTCCGACCGCCCCATCCATGCTGATTTCCTGCGCCTGACCAAGGGCTCGAAGATCGAAGTCAACGTGCCTGTTGTTTTCGTAAACGAGGAAGAAAGCCCCGGCCTGAAGAAGGGCGGCGTGCTGAATGTCGTGCGTCACGAACTGGAACTGGTTTGCGAAGGCGACAAGATTCCCGGAGAAATCGAGATCGATGTTACCGGCCTCGAAGTTGGTGATTCTATTCACATCAGTGCCCTCACCCTTCCCGAAGGTTCAGAGAGCGCCATCACCGATCGCGACTTCACCATCGCCACTGTCGTGGCTCCTTCTGCCCTCAAGCGTTCCGATGATGAAGCTGGCGAGGATGATGAAGAAATCCCCGCAAGCGGTGTTGCTGCTACCGAGCAGGGTCCGGATGCGGATGCTGCCGAAGAGCAGGAAGAGAAGAGCGAATAATGCGTTTGCGCGCTTTTGCAGCCGCGCTTGCGCTGGGTGCGGGGCTGGCCAATGTGCCGGCCCCCGCCCTCGCCCAGAATGCTGGCGTCCTTCCGGCCGACCCGCTGGATTTCCAATGCTTCACCTTGATGCAGCAGCGTCGGACGCAGCTGGCGAATGCTGCGAATATGCCGGCTGACCAACGCGTCGACATCATGAACAATCTCACCATCATATCGGCATTCTACGCCGGCCGGATAAGCCATTATGCGTCCAATGAGGCGGTGGCACAGTTCAGGTCTGCCACGCAGTTGATTGGCAATTCCAATCGACAGCAGCTGGACATTTTTGCCAACACCTGCGCGAATTTCTATCTTTCGGTGATGGAAGTGCTGGGCAACACCAGCGTTCAGGCCAACGCCCCGCAACAGCCCGCGCCGCAGCCCCGCGCGCCGCAGCAGGGCCAGCGCTAAGGGGAGATCCCCATGCAACTTTGGGTAGGTTTGGGCAATCCCGGCCCGCGCTACGCCATGCACCGGCACAATGTGGGGTTCATGGCGTGCGACGTGCTGGCCGACATGTACGAATTCTCCCCTGTTCAGAAGAAATTCCAGGGCTGGTTTCAGGAAGGCCGGATCGGCAGGGAGAAGATCCTGCTGCTAAAGCCGGGTACATTCATGAACGAAAGCGGCCGTAGTGTGGGCGAGGCGCTCCGCTTCTACAAATTGCCGCCGGAATCGCTGACCGTTTTTCATGATGAACTCGATCTCGCCCCGTTCAAAGTGAAGGTCAAGCAGGGTGGCGGACACGCTGGCCACAATGGCCTGCGCTCGATCGACGCGCATATCGGCCCCGATTTCAGGCGCGTTCGCCTCGGCATCGGACACCCAGGCGACAAGGATCGTGTGCATGGACATGTGCTTGGCAATTACGCGAAAGCAGAAATGGATGACCTTGTGCAGATGCTGGGCACCGTCGGGGCATGCGCCGATTGGCTGGCCACCGGTGATGATCCACGTTTCATGAGCGAATATGCGCTTGAAATGCAAGACTGAGGGGCAGACGTAGTCAGCGCCAGCGCCACGAGCCAGTATCGTGGCTCGCCAGCAAACTCTCCGGCACCGCGCTGGCTTTCCACCGCTCGTAAGGCTAAGGCGCGGCGCAACACTCAATGCAATCAAATGAAGGCACGAAATTATGGGATTCCGCTGCGGGATCGTGGGCTTGCCCAATGTTGGCAAGTCGACCCTTTTTAACGCTCTGACAGAGACGCAGGCAGCGCAGGCTGCCAATTATCCGTTCTGCACGATCGAGCCGAACGTCGGCCAGGTTGCCGTGCCTGATCCGCGGCTTGAAAAGATTGCCGCGATCGCGGGCAGCAAGAAGACGATCCACACACAATTGTCGTTCGTGGATATCGCTGGCCTGGTGAAAGGCGCAAGCGCCGGCGAAGGTCTTGGAAATCAGTTTCTTGGCAACATCAGGGAGGTGGATGCTATAGTTCACGTCCTGCGCTGTTTCGAGGATGACGATATCCAGCACGTCGCCAACAAGGTCGATCCCTTGGCTGATGCCGAGGTCGTCGAGACGGAACTCATGCTGTCAGACCTCGAAAGCCTGGAAAAACGCGTCGAGAACGCCAAGCGCCGTGCCACTGGTGGGGACAAGGAAGCCAAGGCGCTTACCAGTGTATTGGGCCAGGCGCTGGAACTGCTGCGCGGCGGTAAACCCGCGCGCCTCACGCAGCCGCTGGATGACGAAGAGGAGCGGCTGTTTGAACAGGCCCAGTTACTGACCGCGAAGCCGGTGCTGTACGTCTGCAACGTAGCAGAGGACGAGGCGTCCACCGGCAATGCAATGTCCCAAAAGGTGTTCGCAAAAGCCGAAGCCGAGGGTGCCGAGGCCGTGGTAGTTTCGGCTGCCATCGAATCCGAATTGGTGGGCATGGAAGCGGCGGAGCGCGCGGAATACCTCTCGGAACTCGGTCTTGAAGAAAGTGGCCTCGCCCGAGTTATCCGCGCAGGTTACCAACTGCTTGACCTGAAAACCTTCTTCACTTGCGGACCCAAGGAAGCACGAGCTTGGACCACATCTGCCGACGCGAAAGCTCCGCAGGCGGCAGGCGAGATTCACACTGATTTCGAGAAGGGCTTCATTCGAGCGGAAACGATCGCCTATGACGACTATGTCGAGCTGGGTGGTGAAAGCCCCGCTCGCGAAGCCGGAAAGCTACGCCAAGAGGGCAAGGAATATCTGGTTCAGGACGGCGATATCCTGATGTTCAAGTTTAACGTCTAGCGCCTGCGACAATTTTGCAGCCGAAACAACAAAAAACGGCGCGAGAACCTGAGTTCTCGCGCCGTATTTCATATCTAATATTGGCGAAGCTTACATCTTCGAAGATGCGTAGGCTGCCCACATGCGGGCAATGCTACTGCGTGTGCCATTGACCATGCCGAATGTATCGACTGCAGCGGCATAATTGCCCTGCTCTGCCTGTGCGATACCAATACGCGTGTTGACAAGATTGGCATCCGCACCTTTTTCCATAGCGACCCGGTACAGGCTTTCAGCACGCGTGAAATCACCGATCGAATACAGCACGTCACCAGCACTCAAGGCGTCGAGAGAATCGCCAGACTGGCCATCGGAAACCATGCCTTCAATGCCATTGCGATCCTGTGAAGCGCGCGTGTCGGCGATGCCTTTTACTTCAACATAATAGGGATCGTCAGTGGTAAACGCGCCAGCTGTCACACCGCTGGCAAGAATATCCTGCACTTCGTTCGACATTACGCGCGGATCAAGATCCTCGATATAACGAACGAACTCGGCACGCTGTGTCAGCGAATTGGTGAGACCCATCAGACGGTAAAGGTCAACACGCGCTTCAGGATCATACTCGTTCAGCGCATTCACAACTTGCAGGCTGTTCACCCAATTGGTCTGCGTGGGGTAATGGCGGATCAATCCCTCGGATACGTCCACTGCCCGCTCGGCCATTTCGGCATCGTAGGTCGACTGGAGGGCGCGAAGCAGCCACCGCTCTGTCGGCATGTTGCCGGCAGCTTCTGCTTCACCAACGGCTTGCATGATATAATCCAGCGATCCCTGGGCATTGCCTTCCTGCGAATATGTATCCGCGATCAACAGCGTAATATCCGTCTCCGGATCGCTGTAGCCAGCGGCCTTCGCGGCCTGCAACGCAGTGCGCGCCTCGGCGTAATCCTCTGCCTGATAGGCCAGGCTACCCACGAAATAATTGAACTGGCCAAGCTGCTCAGGAGCCACGAGGCCGCTATCCAGCATCATCTTGAGGCCGCGACGCTGCAGAACAGGATCGGACGTGTTGTTACCCAGAATCAGGGTAATGTTGCCCGCAACCTGACGGTCGTTCTGGTTTTCGATCTTCTCATACAAAGCGGGGAGGGCCGCCTTCGCGCCTTGAGGATCGGGCGTTTCGCCAGACACCATGGCAGCAACCGGCTGATACGCCTCAACAAACCCGCGCGAATTTTCCTGCGCAAAAGCTGCATCTGACGTCACTGCTGTAGAACCCATCGCTACACCGCCAGCCAAAGCGACAGCAAGGGCGAAGCCAGCAATGGTTCCGCGAATGGATTTTGAACGATTGGGGCTGAAAGCGCGAAGCATGTGGTTTTCTCTCCTGAAAAATCTCTCGGCCAACAAACTATCGGATGCTGGCTGTCGTTCCCGGCCCGGCCTCATGCACATGGGCCGCCGAGATTGCAAACTTGGGTTAGCTAGCGCGCGCTGAACGGCGTTTTAACGGGATCTGACGCGCAAATTCAGATGGTGTCGCTGGAAGTGTGGAAAAAGGGCGGTTTCGCCTGTGTTTTCCCCGCTCTCCTATGGTGAGTTGCTGCCCCAATCCCTACATTGGATGGCAACCAGAACCATAATGGAATACCAGTTTAGTGAGCGACGAGACCGAAACTCTCAGCGCCCCTGATAATCCGGGCGAATTTGAACGCATCGACATCGTCGATGAGATGAAGGCCAGCTATCTCGACTACGCCATGAGCGTGATCGTCAGTCGCGCACTTCCCGATGTTCGAGACGGTTTGAAGCCCGTCCATCGCCGTATCCTGTATGCCGCGCAGGTTGGTGGCTACACCTCCACCAAGCCCTACCGTAAATCGGCCAAGATCGTCGGTGAGGTGATGGGTTCTTACCATCCGCACGGTGACAGCGCGATCTACGATGCACTTGCCCGCATGGTGCAGCCATGGTCGATGCGCCTGCCGCTGATCGATGGCCAGGGTAACTTCGGCAGCATGGACCCGGATCCTCCGGCCGCCATGCGCTACACCGAAAGCCGTCTGGCAAAGGCTGCGGATTCGCTGCTTGCCGATCTGGACAAGGATACTGTCGATTTCGTTGACAACTACGATGGCTCTGAGAAAGAGCCGTCTGTCCTGCCTGCCCGCTATCCCAACCTGTTGGTGAATGGAGCAGGCGGTATTGCAGTGGGCATGGCGACGAACATCCCGCCGCATAATCTTGGCGAAGTGATCGACGGCTGTTTTGCCTATATGGACGATCCGGGAATTACGTCGGAGCAGTTGCACGAGATCATTCCCGGTCCCGATTTCCCCACGGCCCCTCTGATCCTCGGCAAGTCGGGCGCGCGCTCTGCCTATACCACTGGCCGTGGCAGCGTGCTTATGCGCAGCCGTCACGAGGTGGAAACCGGCCGTAACGACCGGCAGAGCATCGTGCTCACCTCTATTCCCTATCAGGTCGGTAAGGCTGGCCTGGTGGAGAAGATTGCGGATGCCGCGAAGGAAAAGCGGATCGAGGGCATCGCCGATATTCGCGACGAATCCAGTCGCGCCGGTGTGCGTGTGGTTATCGAGCTGAAGCGCGATGCCACTGCGGACGTGGTGCTGAACCAGCTGTGGCGGCACACGCCCGCGCAATCCAGCTTCCCCGCCAACATGCTGGCCATTCGTGGCGGCAGGCCGGAAACGCTGGAACTGCGCGAGTTCATTTCCAGCTTCATTACGTTCCGCGAACAGGTCATCACCCGTCGCACCAAGTTTGAGCTGAACAAGGCGCGCGACCGTGCGCATGTGTTGCTGGGCCTTGTGGTTGCCGTGTCCAACCTGGACGAAGTGGTGGCGATGATCCGCGGATCGTCCAACCCGCAAATTGCACGCGCAAAGCTGCTGGCCAAGGAATGGCCGATTGGCGAAATTGCGCAGTATATCCGTCTGGTCGAAGCTATTGAACCCTCAGCTGACGAGAGTGAGGGAACCTATCAGCTTTCCGAACGGCAGGTAAAAGCCATCCTCGACCTGCGCCTGCACCGCCTTACCGCGCTGGGCCAGGATGAGATCGGCGACGAGCTGGAAGAGCTGGCCGGCAAGATCGAATATTTCCTCTCCCTGTTGGCTGACCGTGCGAAATTGTACGGTGTGATGCGCGAAGAGTTGCAGTCCGTGCGCGATCAGTTTGCCACGCCGCGCGTATCCGAAATCGCACCTGCATGGGACGGGATCGACGACGAGGATCTGATCGAGCGTGAAGAATCCGTCGTTACCGTAACCCACGGCGGCTATATCAAGCGCACCCCGCTGGAAGCATTCCGCGCCCAGCGCCACGGTGGCAAGGGCCGTAGTGGCATGGCGACGAAGGACGAAGATGCCGTCGTTGAAATGTTCGTCACTTCGACGCACAACCCCGTGCTTTTCTTCACAAATTCGGGCCGTGTCTATCGCCTGAAGGTTTGGAAACTGCCCGAAGGCGGCCCGCAGACGAAGGGTCGTCCGATGGTAAATCTCCTGCCACTTGGCGATGAGGAGCGCGTTACCAACGTGCTCCCTCTGCCGGAGGACGAAAGCGAGTGGGACGCGCTCAATATCGTTTTCGCCACGGAGCAGGGGATGGTTCGCCGGAACTCGATGGACGCATTCACGAATGTGCCTACAGCGGGCAAATATGCGATGGGCTTTGTTGAGGACAGCGGAGATCGGCTGATCGGCGTCCGCTTGTTGAACGAGGAACAGGAAATTTTCCTCGCTTCAGATTCCGGCAAGGCTATCCGCTTCCCCGCCACTGATGCGCGCGAAACCAAAAGTCGCACGGGCATCGGTGTGCGCGGCATGACATTAAAGGACAATGCCAAGGTCGTATCTCTGGCGATTCTGGGGCGTCTGGACGCCGACATGGAAACGCGCGAGGCCTATCTTCGTGCGGCCGCCTGGAAGAACAATGACGCTGAAGCCACTCTTCCAGCTAAAGAGGTGGAAGTGATGGCTGAAGGCGAGGAATTTATCCTCACCATCACCGCCAATGGCTATGGCAAAATCTCCAGCGCTTACGAATATCGCACTATCGGGCGCGGTGGACAGGGCCTGACCAACATCGGGACGCCTGGAAGCGATCCGGATCGAAATGGTCCGGTGGTCGCCAGCTTCCCTGTGCGTCACGGCATGCAGTTGATGCTGGTGACGGATCGCGCGAAACTGATCCGCCTGCCGATCAAGTTCCGCCACATGACAGAAGGCGGCTTCGAGAACCATGAAGGCTTCTCGATTATCGGTCGTGGTTCGTCCGGTGTACGCATTTTCGACGTGTCTAGGGGTGAGACCATCGTCGGTGCCGCGCGTATCGACGAGGATGAAAGCCCGGAGAATGAAGCCGAAGAAGCAGTTGTCGAGGAAATGGTGGAGCGTCGCGGTGGCGGTGATGTGACGGAGCCGCAAACGACGCTGGATCGCGATGACAATATAGAGAATGGCGACGAGGAGTAGATTGGGGCTATTGGCTACTGATAGCCGGCTATAGCCCTGATCTCCTCAACTCTACCGTATCTTGCGGACTCCGTCGGAGTTCTCACATCAGTAGTTAAGCTACAATGCTCTGGTTGTGATCCACATGCACAATCTCTTGAGAGCGTTGTTAGAGTGCCTGTCGATGTCCGCTTTCCGGGCATCGCCGGCAAGCCTGAGCGCGAGGCCAATGCAGCTCCCTTTACCTATCACTTTCTTTGAATAGATAGTTGAAACTGCGCTATACTTTGCGGTTGTGCACCATGCGCAGTTCCGGATTGCGCTTCCGCAAGGTCGTCACAACTCCAACGGTTATCAGGAACTGGCCAAGATAGTATATCGGCCACACGAGATATTCTGGCACAACGCTGCCCGACAACGGACCGAGCTCTGCGAAAATCAGGATGTCCGAAAGGACAAACAACAGCGCGCCGGCACCCACGCGCATCCTGGAAAAATCGCTCATCCATGCGCTTGCCGCCATCAGCCCCAGCGCCACGGCGTAAATCGCCACAGCCCATGCGATAGACCTGTCATAAGGCAGGAAATAGCCAATAAGCGGCGGCAGGATGAGAATGGCAAGGAACGCCCATTGGTCGCTTCCATGCAATTTCCCGCGCGAATGTTTCATAAAGACAGATACGGCCAACATGTGAAACACGAAGAACACTGCCGCGCCCACGCGCAGGTCAAATTCGATAGCCATATCCGCGACTGCCGCCACCAGGAGCGCCAGCGCCAGTCGATGCGAATCTGCGCTTTGATGGCGCAGGTAGGCGTAGATCGCGAGGAAACCGACGGCGAAACCCTTGAACGGGATAAGATAGAGGCCAGGCAGGTTCGTCGCCTGCAGATAGTAGAAGGCCAGCGCGGCAACCACGCTGAACAAAAGGAAGGGTCGTTTATCGGCCAGGGCGCGTTTGGGCATGAATCAGCCCTAGCCGCGCCTCTTCATTTGCGCCAGCGCCTGCGAAGCCTTATCTGCGCCCCATGAAACATCAGGTCCATATCATCGGCGGCGGCCTCGCAGGCAGCGAGGCAGCGTGGCAACTGGCGCAGCGCGGAATACAGGTGCGTCTGTCGGAAATGCGTGGAGGTGGCGGGGAAACCGCTGCCCACCATACAGATGGGCTTGCCGAACTGGTATGCTCCAATTCCTTCCGTAGCGATGATGACGCCAAGAACGCGGTTGGGCTGTTGCATCACGAGATGCGCCGCCTGGACAGCGTTATCATGTCCGCTGGCGAAGTATCGCGAGTTCCCGCAGGCAGCGCAATGGCGGTGGACCGCGATGTCTTTAGTGCAGAGGTGCAAAAGCGCCTTGAGCAGCATCCCAATATCGAAGTGGTCCGCGAACGGGTGGATCAGCTTCCCTCCGATGGACTATCCGTCGTGGCTACCGGGCCGCTTACTGCCGCCAGCCTTGCCGAGAGCATTGTCGCGGCCACCGGGTCTGATCGCCTGGCCTTCTTCGATGCCATCGCGCCCATCGTCTATCGCGAGAGCATCGATATGGACAAGGCGTGGATACAGTCGCGCTGGAACAAGACGACGGCCGCTTCGAACGAGGATGGCGACTACATCAACTGCCCGATGACGCGGGAGCAATACGAAGCATTCGTGCAAGGCCTGATCGATGCCGAGAAGGGCGATTTCAAGGATTGGGAAGCTGACACACCATATTTTGATGGCTGCATGCCAATCGAAGTGATGGCAGAGCGCGGCATCGAAACATTGCGGTATGGCCCGATGAAGGGCGTGGGCCTGGATGATCCGCGTGACACCAGTGAGGAGCATCCGCAGGGCAAATGGCCTTACGCTGTTGTCCAATTGCGGCAGGACAACAAGCTTGGCACCCTGTGGAACATGGTCGGTTTTCAGACCAAGATGAAATATGGCGCGCAGGTCGATCTTTTCCGCACAATTCCGGGTTTGGAAAACGCTGAGTTCGCGCGCCTTGGCGGGATGCACCGCAACACATTCATCAACTCACCCGAATTGCTGGACAGGCAATTGCGCCTGAAATCGGCCCCGCATATCCGCTTTGCCGGGCAAGTGACGGGATGCGAAGGCTATGTCGAGAGCAGCGCCGTGGGCCTGATGGCCGGCCTGATGACCGCCAGCGAACTGGCAGGAGAGGCATGGTCGCCGCCGCCTGCCACCAGCGCAATGGGCGCGCTGTTAAGTCACATCACCGGGGATGCCGATGCAGCGCATTTCCAGCCGATGAATGTGAACTTCGGCCTGTTCCCCCCGCTTCACGAGGTGAAGAAAAAGGAGCGTAAGGAAGCCTACACCAATCGCGCCAAAGCTGATTTCGGCGAGTGGCTGGCGCGAATGGAAACCGTTCCGGCCTAATCAGCAGTTGCAACGTGGGCGGGAGCTTGGCCGCGGTTTTGGCGCGCTGGTGGCGAACTCCGCCTGCGTCAGTTCGTCGTCTTCGTTGCCGTCCATTTCTGCAAAGCGTGATGCCGTGGTGACGGCCCATTCTTCGAATGTCAGAAGGTTGTTGCCATCCACATCAAGCTTCCGAAAGGCGTCTGTGCGGGTGGATAGCATTTCATTGCGGGTTATTTTCAGATCGCGATTGCGGTCATAGCGAAAGAAGCGACGCTGTTCACGCGTCAGTTCGCTTGCCTCTGGGGGAGCAGGGCCGCTCAAGTCAGCTGCATCAGCACTGGGTAGTGCGTCGGGATCAATTGGATCTTGTGCAGGATCATCGATCTGCGGCGGCGGCGCGCCTTCTTCCACCTGTGCCCTGCCCTGCATCCAGAACAGGCCCAGACCTACCAGCAGCAAAGCACCAAAGGCACCAAGGATCACGCGATTCATATCAATTCTCCTTAGCATCCGGGTATTTGCGCTAGCGCCCCAGAATGCCAAGGCGCAAGGCCGTTGCCATTGCACCCGGCCCGTCCAGTAGTTCTCCGGCATCGCGCCAAAGTGCGCGGACGGCAAGACCGCGTAAGACTGTGAGTGGACGCAGGAGCGAAGGAAGTTTTGGCTGGCCCTCACTTTCGGCCTGCGCTGCCGCCCGTGTTTTCGTGCTTTCTTCCTCAGTGCCGAGGTTGAATGCAAGATCGGCCAACGCCCAGGTCCGGCCAGCTTGCTCCACCGCATCGTTTGCGGCAGACTGTCCGGCCGAGGATGCAACGGCAGCCCATGCCAGCGCCCTGCCCCGTGCAAAACCGGTAATCTCTTCGGATCCAAGACTGTCGGAAAGTAGCATTTCCCAACCATCCACCAATGGTGACAGTTGCGGGGAATAAAGACCCGACTGCTGCAACAACGCCAGCAGCGGCTCTCCTATTGGCCATTGCGCCGGATCCTGTGCCAAACGATCTCGCCACCACGCCAGCTTCATCTGCGCGATCACCGGTTCGCCGTCGACACGGATAATGCCAGCCAGACGCGCGTCGAGCGCCAGTATCGCCAAGGTAGGCGCATGTATCCGGCGCGGCGCATAGGACAGGGCCAGTCGCTGCGCCAATGGAAGAGTTTCAAGAAGATCGGTGGCCATGCTGCACGCCCCTTCACCCGAAACCTCTGTTCAAGTCAAAGGCAGAGATATCCAAGGCGACGGCTTTGGCCCCACCTCATTTCACGTTTTACGACTTCGAAAGGGAGAGGCTGGCATCAGACAAAAGCAGGCGTCGCAAGGACTTAGGTTGTCGCCACCTCTTGGCCCGCAATGCCTTTGCATCACCATCGTGTGCTTCTTGTAGATTGAACCGCGCGTTTGCGCGGTCAGCAGGAAGGCGAACAGATCGTTAACCCCGTTTGGTTATATTGGCGAAACTACGGACCTTCTAATGGCACAGAGTTAGATGGTTTATCGATAGGTGTACCCAATGATCGTCAGGTTCATGCGCGAAACATTCAAGAATATCGGATCATGCCGCAGCGGTAACGCCACTTTGCTGGTGGCTCTGGGCATGCCGGTTCTGATCGGCGGGGCCGGAATGGCTGTCGATGTGACGCAATGGTACATGTGGAAGCGAGAATTGCAGTTCGCGGTAGATCAGGCCGCCATTGCCGGAGCATGGGCAGCAGCCGAAAGCGAAACCGAAGCAACATACGCAACCCGCGCGGATCAGGAATTTTTGGCCAACCTTTCTGTAACAGACGATTTCCACGCGGACCCGGAAATCTCCCTGGCCGATTATGCGGGCGGCACGGACAATTCTGTCGCGGTGTCCGCTACGGCCACGAAGGAGCTGCCCTTCACCGGCTTCCTCACCGGCAATGCGGCCACCATATCGGCTTATGCGCAGGCCAGTTTTGAAGAGGGTGTAACCTTTACCAGCTGCCTGATCGCGCTTGACGATGAAGATGAGGGCGCCGTCACTATCGGTGGCAGCGCGGTTCTGACTGCCAGTTGCGGCATGGCAGCCCTCTCTACCGATGCGCTCTCGATCAAGGTGAACGGTAATCCCGAAGTGGAGGCAGGCTGGATCCTGTCGGCAGGTGGCGTGGATGAATGGCTGAAGACCAATACCGATGACGTGATCATGGAATATATGAGCGGACTTTACGACCCGTTCGCGGAGCTGAGCCCTCCCAACCCCACTGCATCCCAGATTGAGCGTACCTATAGCTGTTCCGGAGCGAACGACACAACATTTGCCGATGTGTCGATCCGCACGGTTACGGATTATTCCTACTGGGAAGGGCCAAACCAGAATAACGTCGAAGCCTGGGACAACCCAAATGGCCGCGCTTCCTCCGATACCTTCAACCAGGACAACGACATCATCGTTGCCAACGGAACGGAAGAAGGCACGCAGATTCAGCGAGAAAGCGTGTGGCGCGATCTTGGCGGCAAGGGTCAGAAGAAGAAGTGGGAGCGCCGCGACTACAATCGAACAACCACCTATTCCGATGTGGTTGTTCAGGAAGGTGGTCAGGCCGGTAACGTGCGACCGGGCACCTACACCAATATAAAAATCGGTTGCGACACGGCTTTCGCGCCGGGTGTGTACAATATCAATGGCGGCACTCTCACCATCAACGGCCAGCACGAGGTGAATGGGGCGGGTGTGATGTTCGTTCTTTACAATGGTGCTTCAATCTCAATCAACGGCGGGGCAGACGTCAACCTGACAGCAATGACCGCGTCCGATCTGATGAATGTCGGCCTTTCTGCGGAAGAGGCCAACGATCTTGCCGGTATGCTCGTGTTCGAGGACCGCGAAGGTCCGGGTGCGGGCAACAACGGCCAGAAATTCAACGGTAATGCGCAAACCGTCCTGAATGGGACGATGTATTTCCCGGTCAGCGAGGTTTTCTTTGCCGGAACGGCCAGTGTCACCAGCCAGTGCCTGATGATCGCGGCCAACAACATCACCATCACCGGCACCACTGATATGCAGACATTCTGCCCAGCGGATTCAACCGAAGATACCACCGTGGTCAGCACGGCATCGAAAGTGAGACTGGTAGCATGATGAACGCCCTCGCCCGCATTGCCCGGATCCGTCTGGACGAAGAAGGCTCGATGGCTATCGAGACGGCTTTCGTCGCGCCGATCCTTCTGGTGATGGCCCTCGGTGGTTTCGAGGCAAGTTCGATGGTTGCCCGCCAGACCGAATTGCAAAGCGCAGCAGCGGAAGCTGCCGCTGTTGCCCGCGCTGTTGCGCCGGAAAGCGCAAGCGATCGCTCTACGGTGCGCGATATCGTCGCTACCTCGCTTTGCGGAAAGACCACTCCAGTGGTGACGGACGGTGCGGCATCTTGTGGCACGGTGACGGTTGACGTTGATCCGATCTATCGCTGCGGAACGGCCACCGCCTATGTCACTGCCGCGGATAGCTGCGGCGGTGCGACGGAATACAAGTTCATAAAGGTCGATATTACCGATACATACTCCCCCATCTGGGCGGAGTGGGGCGTGGGCTCAGCAGTATCCTATGATGTCAGCCGCACAGTGCAGGTAGGATA
>JBASBA010000294.1:0-2384 GCA_049650885.1 Alteraurantiacibacter sp.
CTCCACGGCCGCGACGAGCTTCGAGAACTGGGTCTTCGCCTCGTGGATGTTGAACTGCATCAATGCCTCCGGATGGACTAGAGTTAGTCTAGTCCTCCCCGTGACACAAGGATCGGATTGGCGTGTACGCCCCACGAAGCAGAAGAACGACATAGGACTTTATCTGTCAGAAACTTACGGGTCGACACTAATCCGAAGTCAGGTCTTGTTCATTGTTGTCCTCACCAACAGGGCCGTTTTTTTGCCTGAAGCCGTCCCTTCCTCCAATCATCGAAGCGGCGGCGGAGTGGATCGACTGGTGCGGCTCTGTCGAACTCGGTCCCCCTGACGCGACGGTGCGAATGACGCCATAACGGGGCCAGCTGTCCCGGCGACGCAACGCAAGAGCCCCCTCGCGATGAGACAAGCGCTTTCGAACGCGACGGGCGTCGGCCTGGTACTCGTCGTCGCCGTCACGATCCTGGAGCCATACCGAGGCCGCGAGGTTTCACGGCGATCTCGAGGGCATGTTCGATTAAGAACGATGCGGGGGGCCTTGCTTTCCCTAGACTCAGGACTCATAGCCAAAAGATGACGGCAGCGGCGAGGGCGATCGCCGAGAGGAAGACCGTGGGGCTTCTGTCGTAGCGGGTTGCGACGCGCCGCCAGTCCTTCAGACGCCCAAACATGATCTCGATCCGGTTGCGCTTCCGGTAGCGGCGCTTGTCGTAATTGATTGGTGTGTCGCGCGACTTCCGACCAGGGATGCAGGGCGTTATCTTCTTGTTAATAAGGTCTTCGCGGAACCAGTCCGCGTCGTATCCTCGGTCCCCCAAGAGCCAGTCGGCGTCTGGAAGACTGCTCAGCAGCACCCTTGCTCCCGTGTAATTGCTGACCTGTCCGGCCGTCACGAAGAACTGGATCGGCCGCCCTCTTGCATCGGTCACGGCATGCAGCTTGGTGTTCATGCCACCCTTCGTGCGGCCGATCAGGCGTCCACGCCCCCCTTTTTGAACCACAGACTTGAGGCCGTGCGATGCGCTTTCAGATACGTCGCGTCGATAGAGATCGTCCTGTTGTCGGGGGCCTCTGCCGCCAAGCCCGCCATGATCCGCGCGAACACCCCCATATCGCTCCACCGCTTCCAGCGGTTGTAGAGTGTTTTGTGGGGGCCATACTCCCGCGGCGCATCTCGCCAACGCAAGCCATTGCGATTGATGAAGATAATGCCGCTCAGGACCCGTCGATCATCAACGCGGGGCACGCCATGGCTCTTGGGAAAGTAAGGCCGGAGTCGCTCCATCTGAGCCTCGCTCAGCCAATATAGATCACTCATCACGCCCCCTTTGGTTCGAGGACGGTGAATCACGCAGGCCTCATAGCCTCAAGCAGATCAATGGGTCCTGACCCTAATACGGCTAAGCAGGTCGAATAGTGTCTGACCGCGCCCTCCAATGACTTTTTCACCAATATCGGCCGGTTGTGGCGCGTCTGATCGGTTCCGCAGCATCAGTGAGTTAGTTCATCCAGAAACCCCGTTCGGAATGCTGACAGTTCTGGGAGGCTTTTAGCGACCGGTACGGACCGCTTGTCGTAAACGCATTCATGCATCATATGATGCTTGTTCGAATGCGGAGCTTGCCATGCGTACGACGGTGACCCTCGACGATCAGCTTCTTGATCAGGCAACGCAGCTGACGGGCGTCCGCGAGCGCGGCGTTCTCCTTCGGGAGGCTTTGACGGCGCTGATCGAGCGCGAGAGCGCCAGGCGGTTGGCCCGGCTGGGCGGCACCGAGCCGGAGATCGAGGCGGCGCCCCGTCACAGGCCGCCTGCGTGATCCTGGCGGACACGTCGATCTGGATCGATCATCTGAGGGCAGGCGACGCCGAGCTGGCGCGTCGGCTTTCTGCCGGAGCGATTGCCTGCCACCCCTTCGTGGTCGCCGAGATCGCCCTCGGTTCCTTGCGGGACCGGGACGGCGTGCTGACCCTTCTCGACCGATTACCCGGATTACCCGTGGCAGAGGCCCGAGAGGTGCGCACCTTGATCGACGCCCGGCATCTGTTCAGCCGCGGCATCGGCTATGTCGACGCGTCGCTCGTCGCGTCGTGTCTTCTGGCGCCCGGCTCGTCGCTCTGGACACGGGATCGCCGTCTCGCCGCAATCGCCGAGGAGCTCGAGATCGGACTCTAGCTGGATCCCCTGCCTCACGGTGAGTGTCACCACAGGCCGAATGCTCAAGCTTGGTCCGACGCACGACTGTACTATTTTGTCGATACGGTCCGACACGGTGCGATCTGGATCGCGGTCCGACATCCCACAGACCACCCGGAAGAGGACGATGCCGGGTGCTCCGTGATCGGACCAGCCGCGGCGGTGACTTGCCTGCGGACCTTCCTGGTAC
>JBASBA010000295.1:0-3537 GCA_049650885.1 Alteraurantiacibacter sp.
GGGCTGGACCAGTACCTCGGCTATATCGAGGCGTGGTATCACAGTTGCCGCAAGGACCGCGAAATGGCTTATGTCGATGCCGCCATCGACTATATCCGTATGCATCAGCCGCAGGATACTTCGGTCAATGTGTTGTGGGGCGACAGCACACCTTCCAACGTAATGTTCGACCCCGATGGCAGCGTGAACGCGCTGATCGACTGGGAACTTGCGGCGCTTGGCCCGGCAGAGCTTGATCTGGCGTGGTGGCTCTATTTCGATGACCTGTTTAGCCGCCGCTTCGGCGTCGAGCGGCTCGAGGGCCTGCCCACGCGTGATGAGACGGTTGCGATCTGGGAAGCGGCCGTCGGTCGCAAGGCGCAGCATCTTGACTACTACGATATCGTGGTTGCCCTGCGCATGGCGCTGGTGGCTGTTGGCGCGTTTGACCGACAAGTGGCGATTGGTAATATCCCGCCTGACAACCTCTCCCTCAACGACAATTTCATGACGCTTTACCTGGCGGAAAGGCTGGGCATGGACCTGCCCGAACTGGGGCCGGACTTCTATGCGTTCATGAGCAAACTAACGCCCGTTGACGAGAAAGAGGAAAGTTAGCGGCGGCGGTACCGGTCCACGAGGCCATTGCGGGGAGTTTGGTGAGCAAGCAAGCCGAAGCCAACTTGTCTCGCGATCCGGCGGCGTAAGAGGCCGGCATTCCCGTCTGGCTGGAGAATGAGCTTGGCTGAAGCGAACTTCCCATCCGGCATGCGTCGCGGGCGCTACCCGATCGAGAATATGGGCGACCTGTCTGTCCTCGTTGATCGCTACGCTACGGCCTCACCAAAGACAGGCTTCTCCCGTCGTAATCCTGCCAGAACGGTCTGGCCCTGAATCCAGCAATGCGATAACCGCAATGCAGGGGTTCCGGGTTGGAGATCGCAGCTGCCCTTGCCGCGTGGATGGGCTGGGCGGCCGGAATCGGCGGAGAGACAGATCAATGGCGAGCACGCCGCGCGAAATCATCGATGAAGGCAAGCTGGGCGGCTGGCAGAAGGCTGCGCTCGGCATGACTATCCTGCTGAATGCGCTGGATGGTTTCGACGTCATGTCGATCAGTTTTGCTGCACCGGGCATTGCCGAGGAGTGGCAAGTACCGCAGAATGTGCTGGGCTGGGTATTGTCGATGGAACTGATCGGCATGGCCGTCGGCTCCATTCTGCTGGGCGGCATGGCCGACAGATTTGGCCGGCGCCCCACCATCCTTGGCTGCCTGTCGGTGATGGGCATCGGCATGCTGATGGTGCCAAGTGCCACGGGGGTTGAACAGCTTTCCGCATGGCGACTGCTGACCGGGCTGGGCATTGGCGGAATGCTGGCCGCGCTGAATGCCACCGTCGCGGAATTCTCGAACGCGCGCTATCGCAGCCTAGTGCTGCCGCTGATGGTGACAGGTTATCCGCTGGGTGCATTCTTCGGCGGAATGATAGCGGCAAATTTGCTGGATGTGGGCGACTGGCGCGGGGTTTTCTATCTGGGCGCAGGTTTGACCATTGCGGCCATCCCGCTGTCCTACTGGCTGATCCCGGAAACGCCCGACTGGCTGGCCGACCGGCGCCCACCCGGCGTCTTGCAACGGATCAACAAGACTTTGAACAGGTTCGGTCTGCCACAGGCCGAAGCCCTGCCTGCAGAGATCAATCAACAGCAGCGAGGATCGCCGTCCGATATTTTCAAGCCGCCGCTGCTTTCACGCACGGTACTTCTGACGCTCGCCTACCTCACGCATGTGACGGCCTACTACTACTTCGTAAAATGGATACCCAAGCTTGTGGTCGACATGGGTTTCGACCCTGCCGCCGGTGGGGATGTGCTGACCAAGGCTATGCTGGGCGGCGCGATAGGCGGCGGATTGCTGGGCGTGGTTGCGCTGAAGATCGGGATCAAGAGGGCCACGGTCATCGCCCTTGCCGGTGCATTCGTTATGCTCAACGTGTTTGGGCGCGCACCGGAAGATGTGGCCATGCTCGGCTGGATCGCCGGGGTCACGGCCTTCTTCTCCAATGCCGCTGCGGTCGGGTTCTATGCCTTGCTGGCCATGGCATTTCCGCCACATGTGCGCGCCACCGGTACGGGGTTCGGCATCGGTTTTGGCCGGGCAGGGGCAGCCATGGGGCCTGCGCTGGCAGGGATCCTGTTTGCGCGTGGTCTGGATGTGGCCACAGTCTCGCTGATCATCTCGATCGGCTCCGCGATGTCGATCGTTGCCATCCTGCTGGTGCGAATGACGAACAGCGCAAAGGCCGCCTGATGGGCATCTTCACGCACAATTGCGTCGGCACCAATGATATTGAGAGATCGGGCAGATTCTACGATGCCTGCCTCGCGCCGCTTGGCATCGGGCGACTGGGAGACTTTCTTGACCAGGGGCTAGCCTATGGCAATCGCGCTGCTGAATTTCTTGTCCTGCGACCGATAGACGGAGAAGGTGCCTTGCCCGGAAATGGTGTGACGATCGGCTTCAAAGCACCTGACAGGCAGGCTGTATCCGCCTTCTACGCCGCCGGACTGGCCGCGGGCGGCACCGATGCGGGCGCCCCGGGCCCGCGCGGCGCAGTTCCGCATGCCTTTGGCGCTTATTTGCTGGACCCCGATGGCAACAAGATTTGCGCCTATTGCTTCAAGCCACCGGCAGGCTGATTTTCGCAAAGCCGTTATCGATCACGCAGTGTTCGAACCCGTTGCGATAGGCACGGAAATGCAGCGTGTCGCCATCATGCCAGATATGCGTGTTGATCGTGTCGCCGGGATAGACGGGCGCGGTGAAGCGCACGTTCATTTCGCGCAAAGCTGATGCAACGCCGCCGCACGCTGCGTGGACAAGTGCCCGCCCGACGATGCCCATTGTGGCCAGCCCGTGAAGGATAGGGCGATCGAAACCAACCGATGCCGCAGTCTCCGAATCGATATGCAAAGGATTCCTGTCGCCGGACAGGCGATAAGTCGCCGCCTGCGCCAGGCTGGTGGGCAGGGAAATGGCAAGATCGGGATCGCGATCGGGAATTTGCGATTGCGGTTCGGGTGGCAGGCTACGTTCGCCGCCAAAGCCGCCGGCACCCTGGACGAACCAGATTTCCGACGTTTCAGCCACCAGCACGCCGCTCAGCGTGCGCACTTCCTTCCTGGCGCGGATCAGGGCGGGTTTTCCCGGCCCCTTGTCAGCCAGGTCAGTTACCCTGGTGGTGCCGATCAGCGTTCCCACAGGTTCGAGCGGAGTATGTATCTTCAGCCGCTGTTCGCCATGAAGAATGGATAACCAGTCCAGCCCGCTGCCCGGGTCCATAGCCCAGAAACCCGGCGTGCCCAGCACAAGTGCCATGGTCGGCAAGACCTGCAGGTCGCGTTCGAACACCAGGCTGGTCTCTTCGATCTCGGCTGAAAGCCCGGCGCCCACGCCCAGCGCATAGATAATTACGTCGCGCGGGTCGTAATCGTCCTGCGTCTGCGGAATCTGATAGGAAAGCAGCTTTTCGGTATCGAGCGGGGCGGTCATTCAGC
>JBASBA010000296.1:0-4231 GCA_049650885.1 Alteraurantiacibacter sp.
TCCGCGCCGCTGTCATACACCAGCGCGCCGGATGGGCGCGCCGCGTTCTCCAGCAACGCAAGGTTCCAGCGCGCCGCCTCGTTATGGATGGCCACGGCCTGTTCGGCGGCGGAAAGGCATCCAGCGCCATAATGATCGTCCGCGGGGTGAAAGGATTTGAGATGGATGAGGCAGGGCCAGCCGTCGTCGTCCTCCATCGGGATGTCGCGCACCGCATCGCCGATGCGATAACGATAGCCAACGGGCCACCCGTCTTCTCCTTGTACGACGGAGACGCGCTCTGGCCGAAGGGCAAAAAGCGAAACGGGCCGGTTGCCCGCGCCTTTTCCGATCTGGATAAAGGCATTGCCATGCAACAGCAGATGCGCCGCCAGCGTTTCCAGCAACGTGCCGCTGTCCTGCCCATCGCGCAGCATGGCGGCGATTTCGGGCGCGGTATCGGCAACGGGCGCATTGCCCACGCCCTCCGCCACGATCCGCACTGCCCGCTGGGCCACGGGATTGTCGAGAAAAGCATGGCGCACGGCGCTGCGATATTCGAACGGCTGGCGTGTACCGCCGCGTTCGTGCGTCCATGACCACGGACTGTGGAACCCGCGAGAAAGTGGCACGGCTGTTGCTCCGCCGCCGCCTTTGAAAGCGGCGCGGAGACTGTCGATGAAAGACATCAGGCTTTCCTTTTATATGAGTTTCAGTGCAGTTTTGTTCAATCGGCAAGCGATCACGAGTTCCGCACCGCGATGAGGAGTTACGGGCACTATTCGACGAGCAGTCTCTGGCAGAATTGCATGGCCAAAATCGCGACTGACGGTTGAGGCCCACGCGAAGTTGGTCAATCTTAGCAAGAGGCGTATTCACTGGCTGGAGGAGGAGTCTCCAGCCGCTTCTGATAGTCAGAGCGCACGAACGGCGGGCTTCCCGCGCGTGCCCAGCATTAGCTCGGTCAACGCCCACACCAGCGCGTCTGCCCGGTCCGGCGAACGTCCCGGACCTTCGTAACTGCCGCCCGCCATCACGCCGCACATTTCGTCCTCCAGCTTGGGAAACTGGCCGGCATGCTTCACCCGGCCAGCTTCGTACAAAGCCGCGACAGGCTCTGCGCGGGCGCTTTTGCCGCGGCTGGCGTGGACCAGGCGGATCGGCATCTGGCAATCGGCGGCGCGCAGCACGCTTTCCACCATCGCGCCGCCCTGGTTGGCCTCCGCCACCACGCGGTCGGCTTTCCAGTGCAGCGCGGCGGAGGCCACCGCTCGCGCCCAGCGTTCGGGGCTGGGGCGAAGGACACTGGCATCGGCCAGCACCTTGCCTTGCCCATCCTCGGTGATTGCACAGACCACGATCCCGCAGGCGTCGCCGCGGGCGCTGGCGGGCGGATCGACGCCCACCACCACGCGCGCAGTAGGCTCGGTACTGAAAGGCTCACGGCATTGCTCCAGCAGGGAACGGGACCAGAGCGCGCCCTCCACATCGGCCAGCAATTCGCCATCCAGTTCCTGCCGCCCCAGCGCGGTGCGGGCATATTGGTTGCGAATTGTGCGGACGAAGCCGGGCGGCAGGTGTTCGGCATTATCGTAAGTGCTGCCACGAGAAATCACGACATCAGGCTCATTGCCCTGTTCTATCAGGCGGCGCATCAACGGCACCGCGCGCGGCGTGGTCGTGGCCAGCGCGCGAGGATTTTCACCAAGACGCAAACCCATTTGCAGATTGTCCCATGCCTTGATCGCCCGCTCGGAAGAATTATCCCATTTGGCGATTTCATCGCACCATGCGTAACCATGCTGTGGTCCGCGCAGCGATTCAGGTTCGCTGGCCGAATACAGTGTGGCCTGCGCGCCGTTGGGCCAGGTGAGCCTGCGCAGCGAAGGTTCGAAATCCGGGGCTTCGGGATATTGGTGACAGGCGATAACTCCGCTTTCTCCTTCCACCATTACCGCGCGCGCCTCTGCAATGGACCGCGTGACCAGTGCGATGCGCGCCTGTGGATCTTCTTCTGCAATATGGCGTACCCATTCGGCCCCGGCCCGCGTCTTTCCAAAGCCGCGTCCGGCGCAAATCAGCCACAGGCGCCAGTCGCCCTTGGGTGGCATCTGCTCGGTTCGTGCCCATAGCGGCCAGTGGCCTTCCAGCAAATCACGCTCGTCACCTGACAGTTCGTCGAGGAAGTCATACCGTTCGGGATCGGCCAGCGCGGTAAGCGCGCGCCGGTTTTCAATCCCGGACATTGGGAACGATCTCGATAACACTCTCTTCCTTCAGCAGGCGTTCGGCGGCAGCGCGCCGCTCCCGCATGCGGTCCAGCTTGGCATTCAGGCTGGCCAGCACGACCGCCTTGTCGCGCTTGCCCTTGCGCGCCTTTTCTTTCGCGGCAGCCTCCCGATGTGCGGTCAGCAGGCGCAGGGCATTGGCGATATCGAACTTCGTTTCGCCAGCCGGTGTCCCGAAGCGCAGTCGATGCAGGGTTTCCATTTCCAGATGCTCATACCCTTCCAGCAGGGCTGCGCTCCATTGCTGGCGGAATTCCGGGCTCTCCCGCCGCCATTTGTAGACATAGGACGTCATCGCCCCGGCCTTACGCGCCGCTTCGGAGACGTTCGAGGTTTCCGCCAGTGCTTCAAGAAAGATGAACTTCCAGTTCTGGCTCAGGTTCTGACCTTTCTGGTCACTTCGCGGCTTTACTCGCTTTGCCATGTGATCCCGCCCTTGCTCTTCCGTTTGTGAGATCGCCAGCGGGCATGAAAAAGGGCGGCTCCCCTGCGGGACCGCCCTTGAAATAGCTTGCTGCCGACTCGCTTTATCGCGATGTTCCGTTTCTCTAGGCGATTGTGCCTTTTACAAACCCAAGCCTAGAGGTTATTGAAATCGTTGAAGAAGCCCGCCCTCTCGACGGTTCTCCGACTATTACCGAATCGGTACATTCAGCGTCACGCTGTAGGAAAGCGAAATGTCGCTGTCCTACTATGCAAGAGGCTGCAATGAGATTCACACTGGCAATCCCCTTCAATATGCGCCAATGCGTCACCATCTGTTAATTCAAGCAGGGTAGTATACCCATTGAACCTGAGGAACTGTGATAAGATGAGCATCGTTAAGACATACTGGCGCAGCGCGAATCCCGCGAGTAATGCCGTATGCATGCTCATGGGCGTTTCGCGCTAAGTCACAGATCATGCGTCCCTTGCGCATTATCTAAATATTTGTTTGTAGTTGAGCGCGTGCTGAACGCGTTTTGAGAGGTGAAATATGACCGAACAAAAAGCTGATCTGGAAGCATTTGCTGCCAAGCTTGAGAGCCTTGAGATTGAGGTTTCGCGAGACGAAGAAGGTTTGCTAACCGTTTGCTCGCAATCGGAACCTCTGTTTTGCTATGATGCGCATGACGAGGAAGCTATCAACGCATTAGTTGTAGATACGTTACAGTCATATGGCCGACATTTTTTTGGCCTGGAGCATCCAAGCGTTGTGGCTAAACATTCCCCAGTAGGAAAAGCTGGAGTTCCAGTGAACCGAGTCCATAAGGTCTCGAAGATTGAACCGACACTAAACGAAGCGGCGTAAATTATATGCCATGGGCGCGCATTCCATCCGATAAACTTGTACATCTTCCATTGTTCGGAATCGATATAATCGCAGATGATGGAGATTACGTATGGATGCGCGGCCCATCTGGCCGGATGCGTGTGAATAAACTTCTGCCACGGGTTTACTTCGAATCCATTGAAGATGCGATGCAGTGTGGTGCGGTGGGAATCCGCATATCTAGTGAGGCTGATGAGGCCGATCTAAAAAGTTATGAGGAATCTTTGGATTCTGGCGACAAACCGGATTTGAGTGAAGATTCTGAACCCGACTGATCCTTTTTCGGCTTCACCAGCTTGCCAAGCCGCTTCTTAAATCGCTGTTCGTCGTCGTCGCACTCTAGTTCGCGCGCTGCGTCTTTGAATTTGTCGAGTTGACTCTTTCGGTCATCGGCATTCGTATGCGGCATGGCTGAACCTACTCCAAAGCTTGCATTATTCTGTGACGAGTCTGGCAAAGACACTGATCGCTTCCTCGCAGTTGGTGGCTTGATTGTAGCACACTCTGACGTTGCGAGAATACGCTCCCAATTTGAGTGGCGCAAAGCCCGACTCGGGCTTCAGAAAGAGGCGAAATGGAACGCCACCAAAAAATCGAACTTAGAGAAGCACCGCGCCCTAATCGACTGGACCTTTGCGCTTATCGCCAACAA
>JBASBA010000297.1:0-6955 GCA_049650885.1 Alteraurantiacibacter sp.
CCGAAGAGGATCTGCGCGGCATCTGGCGCTACACTTACGACCGGTGGGGCTTCGATCAGGCCGAGACATATTTCAGCCAGATCGAGGCGTGTTGCGAAGCTGTGGGGGGAGGAAGCGCCCGCTGGAAAACGCTCGATGGCTTGCCGGACGATGTTCGCATCCATCGTTGCGAACGTCACTACATCGTCTGGCTCGACGCCGAGCGCCCAGTCATCATCGCGATTCTGCATGAGCGCATGAACTTCGTGCGGCGATTGAAGGATCGCTTTTGAACTACCGGGCGTCGGCCTCGATCATCCTGACCTCCGCCGGTGTCAGATCATGAAGCCGATAGATCGTTCGGTTCACCCGCTCTTCCAGCGTGGCAATCTCGGCATCGGTGGCGGTGATCGCTTCTTGCAGGGCGATGATGTCGGCCATGATATGCGGCTCTGCGGTCGGCGTGACCTTCTTCAGCAGGCCCGCCAGTTTCTTTCCGTCCATTTTGTCGGTCACGTCCAGACGGCTTGCCAGAACGCGCCATTGCGCCAGCAGGAATGGGGCTTCGTCGGGGGCGGGGAAGATGCCGCTGGTGGCGGGGATGCCGTCGATCAGGAAGCGCAGCTCGCCCCGGTGCAGGTTGGCCGACAGGGATACGCCCGCGCGCAGGTGTTCACCCAAGGTCGCCTGACGTTCTTCGACAATGCGGGCCAGCCGTTCCTTGGCCCATTTGCGCCGGTCTGCCCCTTTCAGGCGGCGGGGCGCGGTGTCGGCCAGCTCTTGCCTGGTCGGAAGATCGGGGAATAGCCAAGCATCGGGCCGCGCGCGGATGCGGATCGCGGCCAGGCGGCGGGCGGTGTCGGACAGGCCGTCGCGGCGTTCGGTATGAAGCTCTTGCAGGCGTTCAGCGTCTCGGGCCAAGGCGTCACGGTCGTCCTTGGGAGCATCCGGCATCGGTAAGTAGGCGATGAACTGTTTGTTCGCCTCGAAATAACCGTTGTCTTTGGGCTTGGCCGTCCGGCGAAACACAAAATCGCAAGCGCGACCGTTCAAGGCTCCTAGAAGGAACCAGGGCGAAACATCCCGCGCCGCTGCAATGCCATTCACACGGACGTTGTTGATGTAGAAGGCACCTTCGATATCCGCCGCGACCTGCATGTTCTGGACAGTTTGGGCGACAAACAGCTTTGGCTCTTCCTGCTTGGCAAGGTTTTTTGGATAGTTGTAGGCCCACCACCCATCATCGACATTCATCTTGTCGTTTTCCCTTGCTCGCAAAGCTACCTCGTGACCACGCAGATAGGCCCAGGCCAACGGATAATCGGCGTCCATCGTGGCGGCGGGGATCAGCTCTGCTCGCCCGTCCGCAACGCGGTAAGGAAACAGCAGGTAGGTGTCGGTCTGCGGCGCGATGTAGCGTTTGGCCTCGCTGCCCGAGACCAGCGGCTTCATGATTTCGTCTTCGAGCTGGACCACACGCCCGCCCTTTTCCTCGTATCGGTTCGGCCCGAGGCGCGTCAGATGGTAGATTGAATCGGCGCTGGTTTGGATGCCAACGAAGATGTTCCGCGTCAGCGCCGGGTCGTCTAGCCGCTGCCCGGTGCGGCCCAGCTTGTCGATCAGGTCACGTTCCGCGCCCGTCACCAGAAGCCAGCGATCGCCGAAGCCGACGCGATCATAGGGCAGGTTGATGCCTTCCGCCGCCCAAGGGCTTTCGGCGATCACACCGAGCGGGGCCGGCACCACGGCTACCGCATCGTTGGAGCGACGTGAGAAGAACTGAAGCGAAGTGTAGACAGTCGCCTCATCGAAAATCTGATGCGCGCCGAAGTCGATCCAGCCCCAGAGGTGCGCGCCGTCCTCGATGACGCCACGCAGCCCCGCCCCGTATTCGTTCATGATCCAGACCGACGGCGCGATGTATCCGAGCCGTCCGTCTTCGTTCAGAAGCCCGATGCCCTTCTCGATGAAAGGAAGATAGAGGTCGAAGTTGCCGGTCTGGGTGCTGCGATAGGCCCCGCCGTTCTCGGGAGGGCGCGTGAGGTGCGCGGCCATGTCGGCATGGGCCTTGCGAAAGTTTTGAAGCTTCACGTAGGGCGGATTGCCGACCACGCAGTCGAAGCCGCCACGCTCGATAATTTCCGGGAACGATTCATCCCAAGAGAACGCGTTGATGCGCTCCTCCTCTTCCGCGCTGTAGGGTGCGAGCGTCCCTTCATAGAAGTCCGGGCCGATCAGGCTGTTGCCGTCCCGAACATGATTGTTGAGGGATGAAAGCGGGCGGTCGGCCTTGGCCGTGTGCAACCACAGCGCCAGCTTCGTGATCTCGACCGAGGCTGGGTTAATGTCCACGCCGTAGAGGTTTCGCCGCAGGATCTCGCGGATCTGCTGGTCGCTCCATCGTTCGTCTGCCAGCTTTTGCCCGTGCTGGCGGCGCAGGTCACGAATGATTCTCCACTCGTCCAGCAGGTAGCCAAGCGCGGTGATGAGGAACGCGCCCGACCCGCAGGCCGGGTCTACGATGGAAATGTCGCGCAGGCGTTCCTCATAGGCTGCGATAGCGGCGATTGTGGGCAAACGATCCTGCGCTTGGTCAGGCCAGCCACAGGCGGCTTTCATGTCCGCCATGCGGCGGCCTACGGTCTCGTCAACGATCCGCTCGACCACCCATTCCGGCGTGTAATAGACGCCTTCCCGCTTGCGCTGGCGATGCGGGTTCATCGAGGCACGGCCTTCCTCTTCGGCCTCGAAAATTTCCAGATCAGTGATGGACTGCTCGAAGATGCGGCCCAAGGTATAGAGGCCGATGCTGCGTTCGGGGTCGCGCTTGGCCGCTGGCGCGGCGTCGGGCCGGTCCAGGCCCCCTGCCCAACCGGACGCGTAGTTGTAGTTGGCCGAGAGGTAGAGAAGCGTCAGCTTGTTCGCGGCGAGGCTGGTTTCATCCTGGCCCTGCCCGCGCTCACAAAACACGCTGTTGGGGATATGCAGGCGTTCCAGTTCATCATCGGGTGCGAAGAGGCCCCCATTGAACTGGTTGATCGGGTGATCGCCGAACGCAGTGCCTTCGTTCATGGCCGTGAACAGGCGGCGGAACCATTGCCACACCTCGCCGCCATTCGGGTCGAAGAATTGCGAATTGCCGGTTTCGATTAAATAGTCGCGCAGGAGCTGCGGCGGAAAGCCCAGGGCGCGACCCATGTCTTCGCAGAAGAAGACGAAGATCGCCCGGTCGAGCAGCTTTTGCGCGAGGCGCACCAGCCTGCCTTTCGTTCCGGGAAAACGGTCTGTCTCGGGACCATTGTGTGCCAACAAAACCCGATAGAGGTGTTCGCGGTAGGCGCGGTATTCATCGTAGAATGTCTTTTCCAGCTCGCTTTGCCGAAACCGCTGTTGCTTGATGATCCTCAGCAGATCGGCTTGGCCGCTGGTGCCGCGCACGATCAGCGTGTCGCGGTGGAACAGACGCGCGAAGAGGAAACGATCGAAGCGAGATGCTTCGTCGTCACCCAAGAGCGATGCGCCCTGCTCACCTCGTTGCAACAGGTCCGGCCTCAGCGTGAAGCTGATGAACTGCCGTTCGCCCCGGTCGGCCCAATAGAGCCGAAATTCGTTCATGTCGGTGACGATGGCCCAGGTGGGCATGATCGGCTCATAGCCGAACATGCCCTTGCGGGATGCGAATAGATAATCGAGGCCCTGCTTTACAGGTGAGCGGGAGTTGCCCTTGCGCCTCTGGGGCGCATCGAGCGCGCTCTTGATGTCCTTGAACTCGACCAAGACCTGCGGGACTAGGTTCGGCATGTCGGGCTGGAAGAACCCCAAAGCGGCATCGGCTTCCCCCATGCCGCCGCGCTGACCGGCCCCAGCTACCGGGAAAACCGGGTAAAGCGTGTAGTGATCTTCGGCACCGTCCTGACCCGCTTGAACGTAGCCCCAAGTCGCGCGGAAGAACTCTTCGAGCAATGCCGCCTGTGCTGTCGTCTCTTTCTGCGCGCCGCGATTGGCCCATCGGTTCAGGCGGTCCCGAAGAGCTGTTTCTTCGTGGCTATCCTTGAAAGTTTCATAGTCGTGAGACCAAACTGAGCGAAGGAAGGCTTTGGAAATAAAAGAACTTTGAAATTCAGTCATTCGATCAGGCTTGCCATGTTGTTTTGTGCGTTTACGTAACTACGTATCTGCGCGGTTAAGGTATTCCGCAAGTGCGGTTTCCAGAATGGCTTGATGCGTCTGATCGGTTGTGGCGGCGTGGAGCCTCAGTCGGCGATAGGTGTCGCCGTCGAGCGCGAGTGTCAGCCGCTTCTCGCCGGGTCGCTTTGCCGGTTTCTTGTCTTGAGCCGTTCCCTGCCCTGCCCCGCGTTGCGGTATGCCGGTATCGGTCGGGCGTGTGTTGGTATTCAGCAGGCCGTCGAGGGCCACGGGTTTCTTAGCCATCGAGTATTCCCTTCACGTAGTCCCAGACAGCGGCAATCTCGGCCCCTGCCTTGCCATCGGTTGTTTCCGAGACCCCCTGGCCCGTAGCGCCGGTTTCGGCGTAAGCGACGCGCTGCGCGATATTTACGGGAGCCACGCGCCCATGTTGGGCAAGCACCCGTGCGGCTTCATCGGTGATCCGCGCGCGGGGGGTCTGGGACAGGGCGAAGGCAAACGGCACCTTGGCGGCGTTCACCGCCGCTATGGTGGCCCCTACCGCCCGCAGGTCGTCCGGCGAGGGCCGAACAGGGATCAATGCCAGGTCGGCGGCTCTTAGAGCACCAGCAAGCCATTCAGGGGCCGCTGGTGGCGTGTCGATAATGCAAAGGTCGAACTGCGCCTTCGCGGCATTCAGCGTGGCTTCGAGTGCATCGGGTGCTGGATCGCGATCCAGCATCGCCGGAGCGTCCGATTCCCGGCTTTCCCACCAGCCGCGAAGTGATCCCTGCGGGTCCAGATCGAGGCAAAGCACACGCCTGCCATCTTGGACGGCGGCAACTGATAGGTTTCGGGAGAGCGTTGTTTTCCCTGCCCCGCCCTTCTGCGCTGCAATGACGATTGTTTTCATGAATGAAGATTAACGCACTTCCGCATCGGCGCAAACACATATTTACACACTTGCGCATTTACGTAGTCACATGTTTACGACTCCTGGACCTTTCGGGACAGTTCTAGGATAGTATTTGTGGCGCTTTGGTAGGTGGGTGGCCCGCCAGTGTTGGGGGCATAGAAGTTCGCCCCCCGTGCCGACATGATTTTGAAGACCTCTTCGATGCCGAGGTGGCCAGCAAGGTTGAGAATGATCGCTTCAAGCGTCTCGCGTTGGCTCATGTCGGTGTTTTTGGTCGAGGTTGAGAAACTTCGTCCACCCGACGTTGCCGGAACGATCCGCGCCGCAGATTTTGGAGCTGACATCTATTCGATTACCTCGTTAGAGAACACGTCCTCGACCGTCCCGCTAATCCTGGCCTTGCGCCCGACGCGGGACCGCTGAAGCTCAGCATAGGCCGCTTTACGGCCTTCGATGTCCTTGGCCCCCCAGCCGATCAAAACGCCGGTTACGCGCCGCCCGGTTTTTTCCGGCAGGATGGTGACGGTAAAGTCCGATAGGGCGTTCACTTCGAGAAGTGCCGGTTTGATGGCGTATTGGTTGAGGTTCCCAAAGGTCGTCAGCTTATCGGATTCTACCCCGAGAAGTTCACGAAAATCATCTAGGCTAAAGCGTTCAGTGAAAACATGCTTGAGGCGGACGCGGCGGGCCACGGCCTCATACAAGGCTAGTGCATACTTCGAGGTGAAAGACCGCAACACCTCCATTTCCAGCTTGGCGAAGACCGTCGAGTCTCGCAGCAGGATCGCCAGCTCGGACGGGATTGCGTATTTCAGGGTGCCGCGCCGCCGCTTTGGATCAGACAGGTTGTTCCAGCCCAGGAGCTGAACGCGGTCGGTCGATCCATCAACCCTTTGGATCGTCACCACGGTTGTCATCAGAGCTTCTATGGACTGGACAAGGCGGTCGTTGCTGTCGTGGGTTTCCCTGAGATCGGTGAGCGGGATTTCAAAGCGCCGGTTTTCAGACGCGAGATCGGGGCCGAAGGCATGACGCAGCAAGACATTGAACAGCCGCCGGTCGGCCAGCGTCAACTTTGCCGCTCCCTTCACCTCAATCAGTTCAGCAGGCTTCACCATCTCGCCCATGTTCGGAGCGACATCGAGCGTGCGCGTATTATTAGGTTTGGGGCGGTTCGTGCTGGACAACTCTTAGACCTTAGCTGTGATCATAGCTAATACTAATAGAAAGACTCGTCCGAGCGCAAGATTTTGTGCTCGCCAGACCCCCTAGCACGAACCGCCCGATTCCTAATCGTAGAACGCCCCAAACCTAATAGATAACCGCCCCAAACCTAATCGTGGGCCGCCCCAAACCTAAGAGTATCCGTAAATTGTCCTTTCAAAATAAGTTCTTACCGGACCTGAAGTAAGAAGATTCTAGAAGAAAAAGAAGAGGAATAGCCTGTGAATAAGTCTATTTATGCGTATTTACGTATCTGCATAAACCGTCAGCTGAGCGGGTTCGCATCCCATCTTCCTTTGTAGGCACGGTTCTTGAAGTACCGGTTCTGCTTGGCTTTGAGAGGTTTCCGATTGCCCACAAGCAGCAGCAACTCGTCGCTGGGCATTTCCGACATCTCTTGGGGCGACATGAGCTTCTGCTTCTGTTCCGAGTAGGAAAAATCCCGACCGTTGGTGGCTGACTTCCCTTCACGGACTTGCTGAGAATAGACGGTGTTGTCGCCGAGGTGGCGCACCGCCCATTCCGCCGTTTCGATATCGTTCAGGTTGAAGAGCCGCTTGGTGATGCAGGAGCCGAAGATGCTGCGCGCATCGGCACGGCCATAGGCGGTTTCGACCTGGCCTGTGTCCTGCGTCACGAACAGCGCCTCGATACCGGACCCGGCGGCAACATTGGCGATGTTCATGATCTGCTCCATGCGTCCCATGCGGA
>JBASBA010000298.1:0-28289 GCA_049650885.1 Alteraurantiacibacter sp.
CGATTGACCCGCGCACCAGTTTTGCACGCGGGTTTTCGGGTATGTCGATGGAAGTGGCCATGCGCCCCCAGATGGTGTGTGGCCGTCCAGCGGCAACATGGCCCTAAGCGCGTGTCAGGGCGCGATCAACACCTTGCATTGATCTGTCCGGCGCTTGAGACTTTCGAACACGTCGGGCGTTTCGGCAAGGCTGATTGTATCGGTGACGAGCAGGCGCGGGGCAATCGCGCCAGCGTCCAGTGCGGCCAGCGCGGCCTCGTATTCCGGCACGGTGAAAAACGCACTGGTCACCAGCTTCACCTGCTTTGACAGCATGGCAAATGTGTTGAGCGTATCGGGCTTGGTACACAGGCCCAGCATCACGATGGTGCCATCAGGCCGCACCTGGCTCACCGCCTGATCTATCAGGCCGGGAATGCCCACGCATTCGAACACCACGTCCGCTTCACCACCCAGACCCTGTCTCGCGCTTTCGACCGGATTTTCCGGATCGACGATGAAGGTGTCAGCGCCCATCTCCAGCGCGCGCGATTGCTGGAAGTCTGCGATATCCTGCACCGCCACCTTGCCAGCGCCGAACCGCTTGGCCCAGAATGCAACGGCCAGCCCGATGGGGCCAGCGCCCAGCACCAGAACGCTGTCGCCTGTCCGCATGCCGGAAAGATTTATCCCGTGAAGGGCGACTGCCAGCGGTTCGATTATCGCGCCATCGGCCAGCGTCAAATCTGCGGGCAGCGGCACGCACTGGTTGGCGCGGGTAACGGCATATTGCGCATAGCCGCCACCCTGCAAGCCAAACTGCTTACACCATTGCACAGCGCCCAGACGGCATTTGTCGCAGTGCCCGCAACTTTTCAGCGGGATGACAGACACAAGATCACCGATCTTGTGACCGCGCGTGGACTTTCCAAGGCCGACGACCTCACCGGCAAATTCATGGCCGAGGATGTCACCATGCTGACAGCCATAGGCGGCATCCTGCGTCATGTGCAGGTCGCTGCCGCAGATGCCGCAGCGACCCACTTCCACCACCAGCTCACCTTCGCCGGGAGTGGGGTCTGGCACATCCCCGAATGCGAGGGGGGTGTGCAATCCCTGAAAGGTGACAGCCTTCATCTATTCGGCTGAAATGCGCAGGACGGGCTTCACCACGTCGCCGTTTTCACTGGCTTCGATACCGGCGTTGATATCGTCGAAATCGAAATATTTGATCAGTCGCTCAAACGGAAATTTTCCGTCCTGGTGATAGGCAATAAGCTGGCAGATGAAGCTGTCCACATCGCTGTCACCGCCAAGGATACCGATCACGCGCTTGCCACCACCCATCAGCGCGCTTTCATTGAGGTTCAGCATGTCTTCCGGCGGGCTTGCACCAACCAGGCCGAGAACGCCCTTGGGCGCGATCAGCGGGAAAACCCCCTCGATCACCTTCTTCACGCCCGTGGTGTCGAAGGCATAGGCCAGCCCCTGCGGCACCAGTTCCTCCAGTTTATCCATCGCATCGTCCCCCGCCTTCAGGGTGTGCGTCGCGCCGAGATCCTTCGCCAGATCCAGCCGGCTGTCGTGCATATCTACCGCGATAATCGGGTTCGCGCCCGCGATCTTCGCGGCCATGATGGCTGCAAGGCCCACGGTGCCAACGCCAAACACCGCAATCGGCAGGTCCGCGCGCACCTCCATGCTGCGAAGGACCGCGCCTGCGCCTGTCATCAGGCCGCAGCCCAGCGGAGCGAGGCGTTCGAGCGGCAGGTCTGCCGCGCTGTCTGGCACCTTCACCACGTTGCGCTGATGCGCGATGGCATGGGTAGCAAAAGAGGACTGGCCAAAGAAATTGCCGCCGATGTCCTCTCCATCACGGGTGATGGTGGCGGACCCGTCCGGGCGACGGCCAGAAAAATTGTTGGGTCCGAAATTATAGCAATAGGTTGGCGAATCCACATCGCAGCTGGGGCAATGGCCGCAGGAATTGAAGCTGATAATAACGCGGTCCCCCGCCTTCACGGTGCCCACCGCGCTGCCGACCTTCTCTACGATGCCGGCGCCTTCATGGCCCAGAACCGCGGGAAGGGGCGTAGGCAACTGCTGATCACGCACCGCCATATCGGTATGGCAGATGCCTGTGGCGACGATACGGATCAGCAACTCGTCTTCACGCAGATCGTCCAGTTCAACATCGGCAATGTGGAATTCCTTGCCCTCTCCCGGGCAGATGGCGGCGCGTGTCTTGGTGGTCATTTTGGCTCCATTGGAATGGGGTTGTACCGGGTAAAACGCCTGGCGCGCTCAATCGTTCAGCGGCTTGACCGGGCCAAGCTGCATCCCGCCGTCGATCATCACATGGCTTCCGGTCATATAACTGCCTGCATCCGAAGCGAGCAGCAGGGCAAGCGGCTTGATCTGGTAGGTTTCGGCCATCCGGCCTACGGGCACGAGCTTGTCCCATGCCTCTTTCGCCTTTGGGTTCTTCTTCACCCAGCCATCACCGATATTGGTGACGAAGGGGCCGGGCGCGATGGCGTTCACGCGGATGCCATGGGCGGCCAGTTCATAGGCTGCGTGGCGCATGAAATGCTTCACCCCGGCTTTTGCGGCCATGTATGGCACGCCCACGATGGCCTCGTTCACCTCTGCTGCATTGGAGGAGGTGATCACGATGCTGCCGCCGCGACGATGCCGATTTGCTTTCATCACCCGCGCGGCTTCGCGCACGGTGTGAAAAACCCCGGTCAGGTTGATACCGATGCTCTTGTCCCAGCTCTCCTTGGGAAAGACATCGATCTGGCCGCCCGGGTTGCGCTGGTCTTCCGGGCTCCAGAAGCCGCTACCTACATCCAGCCCGGCATTGGCGAATGCGATATCGCATCCTCCAAAGGCCGCGACATGGTTGTCAAAGGCGCGGGCCACCTGCTCAAGATCGGAGACATCGCAGGTGTCCCAGCGGGCCTCGTACCCCTGATCGTTGAAGCGTGCCGCCTCTCGCGCGGCGCCTTCGGCGTCGATATCGGTAATGGTGACCTTCGCACCTGCTTCCGCCATCGCCTCTGCATAGGCGAGGCCGATGCCGCTGGCAGCGCCGGTGACAAGGGCGCTGCGGCCGGAAATATCGAACTGTTCGAGGGTCCGCGGCTCGTCTCTCACAGATAGAGCTGCCGGTTGATCTCCAGCCCGTTCTCTTTGCAGTAGGTCTCGTAGTGATTCATGAACCACCAGACGTCCAGCGTCTCCACGAACACTCCGTTTTCGTCGTAGAATTCGTTCGCGCCCTGCATCCAGAAGAATGCCTTCATGCCGTCCGGCTCGTCCGTCACCAGCGTGTGCGCATGGCCGGGAAATTCCGTGATGAACTCACCCGGGCCGCATACCCAGTCATACTCAAGATAGCGGAAGGAGCCTTCCATGCCGATGGCCCATACCATGCCGCGATGCTTGTGCGTACCGATCACACCGGGAGATTTGATCCAGAGGATGTTGGCATAGACATTGTTGCGCACGTCGAACGCCAGGTGCCGGATCGCGGCGTTATCGCCGAAAGGAACCCACGGGCTCTCCTCCTCCGATTTGCCGATATAGGTGCCGGGGATGCAATATTTGTCGATCATGTTGCTGTGCGCTTCGGGCACCTCCACGATCTTGAAGGCACCGGATGGCGGGGCCTTGATGCCGCCCAGTCGCGATTTTTTCTGTGTGGCCATTCTTCTGGCTCCCTTAAAGATACAGCTTCTTGTTGATGGGAATGCCGTGTTCCTTGCAGTGATTTTCGTAGTGCTCGATGAACCACCACACATCCACGGTATCCATGTATGTGCCTTCGGCGTCGTAGAACTGGATCGGGCCGTTCATGATGCCGAACAGCTTGCATCCATCGGGATGCTCCGTCACCAGCGTATGCGCCTCGCCCGGCGTTTCCAGGATAAGTCCGCCTGGTGTACCCACCCATTCATATTCCAGATAGCGAACGCTGCCTTCCAGAGTGATCATCGTAACGGTGCCGCGATGAAGATGGGTTCCGATCGTGCCGGGGCCCTTCATCCAGAGGATGTTCATATAGGTGTTGGTGCGCACATCGAAGCTGAGATGCTTGATCGCGGCGCGCTCACCAAACGGAACCCAGGGGGAATCGACGTCAGATAGTGCGTCGATGTAGCGTCCGCCGGGGCTCAGCCGTTCCACCGTGTCGCGATATTCCCAGGGCACATCGACGATCTCCTTGGTATCGGAAGGCGGGGCTTTCAGTTTGGCAGCCATGGGGGTCTCTCCTTTATCGTATCAGGGTGTCGACGTAATCGGCTCCGATGCCGACCGCGTCATAATGTGTGCGGGCCAGTTCCATGTAATCGAAAACGTCGAAATGGCCGACAGACTTGCCCTGTTCGTTAAGCCACATCAGCGGGCCGGAGACGACGAAGAACACCTTCATCGGGTCCTCGTGCTCATAGGCCACCAGGGTATGACTTTCGCCTGGCGCCTCGAAGATGAAATCGCCTGCCGTGGCGGTCCAGTCATGCTCGAGATAGGCCCATTTGCCACTGATGGTGTAGGCCCAGATGGGCTTTGGATGGTAATGCCGGTTCACGATGCACGGCTTTGTTGCCATCAGCACATCGGCCCACATGTTCAGCGTGGGGCTGATCCACACGGGTTTGGAGGAGACATTCTCGACGATGGGCACCCAGTACCTTTCATCGCCCTCGGCAATCTTGGCCATGTAGGCTTCCGGCATCGCGCCGGGGCGCAAGGCATGGGGCACCGGAGGAGTCCCGGCCCAGGGTTCTGTAGTGGGTGCCTCTGGCATCTCTCTTCTCCAGGTCGGTTCGCTATCTTGCGAATCTCGATTTAAGCGCAGCTTATCCTAACGGTTGTTATTACGCGACAAGCTTCTTGATCGGTATTTCGGGCGTTCTTCGCGATCACGCCGGATTTGCCGTTTCACCCCGGCGGCGCAGCGCAGCAGGTGCAGTTTCCTTCAGACCCATCGCAACAAAGCCGCTGATCGTAGCCAGCACCATCAGGACATACAGGAAAGTGTCGGCACCAAAGGCATCGTTCAATGCGCCTGCTATCGGCGGGCCGAGCACGCCGCCCAGCACTTCGCAACTGCCCATCGCCAGGCCCAGCACGGTGGCATGGTGGATAGGCTTGAAACTTTCAGACGGGATCGTGGCCATGAAGATCGGGAAAATGCCGTTGACCATCCAGCCGATAAAGAAAATCGGAATGAGGATGGTGGCATAACCTGAAAGGCCCAGTAGTCCGTCACCCGCAAAGGCGGCAGGATCGAGCAGCAGGACGCCCAGTGGGCCGACCAGTGACAGGAAAGGCAGGAACACCATCACCGGCTTGCGGCCGATCTTGTCGGAAAGGCTGGAAACCACGATGGAATAGATGGCGGCCGCAATGCCCAGCGAGCCGACCAGCCAGCTCATCGAGAAGCTGTCCATCCCACGCTCCTGCACCAGGAACAGCGGCATGAAGGCCCAGGTGATGACGAAATGCGCAACCAGCAGGATGCCAACGACAACGCTGACCCACATGTTGCGCACCTTGAGCGCCTCCAGAAATCCGATGCTGGTATGATGATCGCCTGCCCCGCCAACCTGCGCCGTGACATCGGCGGCTGGCTCCGGCTCACGAAGCATGAACCAGATGAGCGCCGCGCTGAGAAGTCCGGGCAGGGCGGCCAGGTAGAATGCCTCGCGCCAGCTGAATGCCGTGGCAAATGCAACCAGCACCACCGGCGCCGCAAAGCTGCCCAGAAGGTTGGAGCCAAGGTTCTGCGCCACGCCCTGCGCCAGGCCGCGGCGTTCTGGGTTCACCTCGCTTGCCACCATCGCGTGGCTGATCGGCATCACGCCGCCCTCTGCCGCGCCCATCAGCAGGCGGGCGGCGAAAAGAAACAGGAAGCTGGTGGCAAGACCTGACAGAAAGCTGCACAACGAGAAGGCGATGGTGGCAATCACCAGCAGGATCTTGCGCTTGCCGATGCTGTCGGACAAGCGGCCCACGAAAAAGGCGGCAATCGCCCAGCTGAACGAGAGGCCACCCGCCAGCAGACCGATTTCTGTCTGGGTAAGTTGCAGGTCCGGCTGCACGAACGGCATCAGCGCGTTCAATGCCTGCCGATCGAAGAATACGATGCCGAAATTCAGGCTGAGCAGGAGCACCAGCAGCGTCTGGTAAGCGGGCGAATTGGTGACCCAATTGCCCTGCGCTTCTCCGCCGGCGTGGGTGTGGGCAGGATGTGTGGCCATGTCGCGTATTCCTATCCGATGGAGCGCAAGGGAGCAGAACTGCACCCATTGCGGCTTGCTTCACGAAAACGAGTGAGGAGATTGTCTGGCGTGGTGAGCATTTGCAGCCACTGCCAACGGTCTGCGGCCTTGCGCGCAAGATCGCCGCTGGGCTGGCTATAGCCGGGCATTTCTGCCATCGAATCCTCCCGATAAGCCGATCTTGTTCGCCGGTCTTTGGAGGCAGTGCTTGCCAGCCTGCGCGACAAAGTCAATCTCGTGCTGTAAACAAGACGGCCTGACAAGGGAGAGAACCGATGGCGAGCCAAGTGAATGACAATGTCGATTGCAGCCCGGAAGAATGGCAGGCACGGCTGGATCTTGCAGCAGCCTATCGCATCTTTGCCCATCTGGGTTGGTGCGAAAGTATCTATAACCATATCACCCTGCGCGTTCCGGGCACAGACAATCAGTTCCTGATCAATCCCTACGGCTTGCTGTGGGAAGAGGTCACTGCGTCAAACCTCGTGAAGATAGACGAGAATGGCCAGAAAATAGGCGATAATCCCTATCCGGTGAACCTTGCCGGTTTTACCCAGCACAGCGTGTTTCACAAGAACCTGCCACACGCCCACGCCATCGTTCACACGCACACGCCCGATACGATGGCGGTCTGCGCTACCGAGGGCGGATTGCAGGCCAGCAATTTCTATTCCTGCTTTTTTGCAGATGCGATCGGCTACCACGATTTTGAAGGCATCACTGTGCGCAGTGAGGAGGGGGAGAGACTGGTGCAAAACGCCGGCAATCACCAGATCCTGATGCTGAAGAACCACGGGCCGGTGGTGATGGGCAGTACCATCCACGAAATGTTCCTGCTGTATTACATGCTTCAGCGGGCGTGCGAGATACAGGTAAAAACGGCCAGTCTCGGCGCACCCATCGTGGTGCAGCCCGAAGTCATCGCGCAGCACCAGCGCGACCGCGACAAGCAGTTGACGGATGATTTTGGCAAGCTGGACTTCGCTGCCTGGACGCGCAAGATCGACGCTATCGATCCCGGCTGGCGCAATTAGGAGCCTGACCAGACCATGACAGCAATGACGGTGAACGATCGGCCTGTCGATTTCGACATGGATCCCGACACGCCATTGCTGCACGCCTTGCGCGATGCGGCAAACCTGACGGGCACCAAATATGGCTGCGGCGTAGGGGATTGCGGGGCCTGCATGGTGCTGGTGGATGGAGAGGCGTTGCGCTCCTGCCTTGTCACCATAAGCGAGGCGGAGGGGCGTTTCATCACCACGATAGAGGGTTTGAGCCGGGATAGATCGCATCCCGTGCAACAGGCGCTGGTGGCGGAGCAGGCAATCCAGTGCGGTTTCTGCACGCCCGGCATCGCCATCGCCGCGGCCAGCCTGCTGCGCAGCAATCCCGATCCGACAGAGGCACAGATCAGGCAGGCCATCCCCAACCTGTGCCGTTGCGGGGTCTACCCCCGCCTTGTTCGCGCGGTTCAACGCGCGGGCCGCGTTGCCGGACGGCGAGAGACGATCAGCGCCGCGCCTGCACCGGGAATAGACCCGTCAGACGCGGCACGATCCGTTCCAGGCATGCGCATGGACAACGCCGCCCGAAATGAAACGGAATTGGATTGAACCCCTAGAAGCGAAGCCTCGCGCCGATGCTGGCATTCAGCGGTGCGCCCGGCTGGATGTTATTGTCGCCATGCGCGCTGGGGTAATAGTCCTCGTCGAACAGGTTCTCGATATTCACCTGCAAGGACAGTGTGTCGGTTGCCTCGAAAAACACGGCCGCATCCACGCGCGTGTACGCTGGCAGCACCACGGAGTTGCTGAGGCTGGCGAACTGCTCTGACAAGTGAGTAAGGCCAGCGCCAATCCCGATCCGGTCCGTCAGATCGTAGCGCGCCCAGGCGGTGACCTGGTGTTCGGGCACTTGTTGCAAGGTGGTGCCTGATGCAGCCGATGTGGTGGTGGAGGTGATTTCTCCGTCCAGATACGCATAGCCAAGGCTAAGCGACAGGCCGTCCACCGGCTCTCCCACCAGCCCAAGTTCAAAGCCTTCCACTTCGCTTTCGCCCGCCAGGATCACCAGCCCGGTGTTTGCGGGATCGGGTGCGGTGGTGTTGGAGCGGGTTAGCCGGAAAACTGCAGCAGTCAGCAACAAATCACGATGCGGCGCCCATTTCACACCAGCCTCCAGGTTCTCGAAGATTTCCGGTTCCAGCGATGCTGATTGCTGGTCGAGCACGGTGAACTGGTTGCCCGATTGCGGCAGGAAGCTTTCGGCATAGCTGGCGTAGATCGAGAGGTTCTCCAGCGGCTTCAGTATCGCGCCAAAGCGCGGGCTCCAGCGGCTGTCTACGCGCTCACCATCGAAATTGGCCACGAGATCGGTGCTTTCCAGATCGAAGCGATCGTAACGCACGCCTGCCACCAGCTGCAAAATGCCGATATCCAGCTGTTCCTGCGCGTAGAAGGAAAGCGTGGTCAGCTCGCTGGTGCTGGCACGTTGCGGCACCAGGGTAAAACTTGGCACTGCAATCGTATCGTCCAGTGTTACTGTAACGCCGGTGTCCGTTCCGTTGTTGAACAAGGCACGATTGCGCACGGAGTCTGTATCCTGAGATCCGGCCTCCGCCCCGATCAGCAGCGTATGACTTAGCGATCCGGTGTCAAACTGGCCGACAAGGTTTGCCTGCCCGATCAGGTTCTGCCGATCCGTGCCGCTTTCATAGCCGCCAAGGTTCACCGTGGTTTCCGTGGTGCCGCCGCCGGGTACGATGTTGGCATAGAATTTGTCGTAATCGGCGTACATGACGCTGGCATTCAGGCTCCACGCGCCGCTGAAATCATGCTCCAGACGGGTGCGGGCGATATGCACTTCGACATCGCTGAAATTATAATCACGATCGCCAAAGAACGTCTCGTCATAGCCGCGAAGCGGGCCGCCATTCAGGGAGGGTAGACCGCGATCGACCACGCGCTCATCATCATCATAGGTATAGTAGGCATAAAGGCGGGTGTCGGTGCCCAGATTTGCCGTCAGCGTGGGGGAGACACCAAAGAAGCGGCCATCATAGGCATCGCGGTGGTTGTCAAACTCCTCGTAAGTGCCGGTCAGGCGAACTGCCACACTATCGCCTGCGGGAAGATTGGCGTCGCCCGTCAGCGCGAAGGCACCGAACGTATCCACCTGCGCGCCCCCCGCATATTCGGTTGCGCCCAATTCAGCCACCTTGGCCACGCGGTTAATCGCACCGCCGCCGGCACCGCGCCCGAAAATGAGCGCGTTGGCACCTTTCAGAATCTCGACACGCTCCACATTATACAGCGGGCGGTAGTATTGCGCATCGTCTCGCAAGCCATCGATATAGAAATCGGCGGTGGTTTCCTGCCCGCGGATAAACACCTCGTCGCGATGCCCTTCACCAGTTTCCAGGCTGACGCCGGGAACGAAGCGCAACGCATCGTTAAGCGTGGTAACGCCCTGGTCTTCCAACTGGTCTGCCGTGATCACGGTGACGGATTGAGGCACGTCGATAATGGGCGTGGGCGTTTTCGTGCCCGTACTGCCATCTTCGTTTACATAGGTTTCACGATCCCCGGAAACGACGATATTTCCGGGCAAATAGTTGCGCTGCACATCTGTATTGGCGGATGGATTGGCCACTGCCATGGTGGGGGCGATTGTGGCGGCACCTGCCAGCATGGCAAGGCGAAAGGCGGAGGCGGTACGGATAGCGAATTCCCTCAGAGTCTTTATTGCGATTGATTTGCAAGCGCAGCTCTATTGATAGTGATTATCAGTGGCAATGGTAAATGTGGCGTTGGCGCTAATAACTTTGCGGGCTAGGGCGGGTCGGTCATTTCAATTGGAGTAGATCACTTGAAGGCAACAATCTGGCACAATCCGAAATGCAGCAAATCACGCCAGGCCCTGGCCGTTCTGGAGAATCGCAAGGATGTGGAGCTTGAAGTGATCGAGTATCTGAAAAACCCGCCAAGCCGTGACAAGCTGGCCCAGCTTTATGCCGATGCAGGCATGACGCCCGCCGAAGGGCTGCGGCTGGGGGGCACCGATGCAAAGGAACGCGGACTGCCAGATGCTGACGCCGAAACCGTGCTGGACGCGATGGCTGCCGAGCCCAAGCTTGTCGAGCGCCCGCTGGTGGAAACAGGCAAGGGGGTGCGCCTGTGCCGTCCGGTGGAGAAGATCGACGAAATTCTTTGAGGGGTATGCCCCCCCGGGGGGGAACCTATTCGAAGGTCTCTCTCGCGCTTTGTGCAGAGCCACCGCTAAGCTGGCGGTGCGCGGCGGCCAGGACGGCCAGCATGATCGTGGTGAACGCCATGCTGATCAGCCCGCCGCCAATTGCCGCAACCAGCAGTCCGATTGTCTCGCCCAGCACGGCGAACAGCGCAAAGACCAGGCCAGCCACCAGCGACAGCACCATAACAGCCACAACCAGCAGCACGTAAAGTGCAAACAGGCGCAGCGAATTGCCCTTCGTCAGCCGCCACGATCGGGCCAGCGCCTTTATCGGGTTCATCACCTGGTCTATCGCCAGCACCGGAGATAGCAGCGAGAACTTGACCCAGATATAGATCATCAGGACAATCCCGACGAAAGCCAGCACCACGGCAAGTGCCGCGTTGATCGCGGCACCCAGGGCGATCAGCAGGATAACCGGCAGCACCATGGCCATGCCGATCAGGATTTGTGCCAGAACATAAGGCAACAGCGCCTTCGCACCGAATATCAGCGCCTCGCCCACGGTTGGCCGCGACCGATCTGTCAGCAGCGCCAGCAGGCCCAGCATTCCGGCGCCCTGTATCAGTGTGAAGATCACGTAGATCCACCAGCTTCCGGCGAAATAATCCCCCATCAGGGCAAATACTTCGTCCGGCTCCGGATTGTCGCCCATCGCCTGCAACTGCATGACCAGCGCATCCTGCGAGGGCAGGATCAGGGCCGAGATGACATTTGGCAGGAAAAAGAACACCGCTGCCACGATCAGCACGACATCCCTGTTGGCAGAGAGCATTGCCGTCGCCTCGTTCCATGCCCGTTCGAGATTAAGTTTTTCGCCCATGCCGCCCTCGTTGCAATATTTGCGCTCTTGATAAGCGCGTTCGCACCCGCCACGCAATCTTTCACCGATGACTGACACACATGTTTCTCCCGAGCCGGGTCCTGGCCCTGGCATCGAATGGCGCCGGTCTAACGGCCAGGTGCCCTATTGTGACGCGCTGGCCGAACAGGAGGCGCGTAGCGATGCGCTTATCTCCGGCGAGGGTCAGGAACTGATCTGGATGCTGGAACACCCGCCTGTCTATACGGCGGGCACCAGTGCGGACGGGGCCGATCTGGTCGATCCACGCTTCGATGTGGTGGAGACCGGACGCGGCGGGCGATACACCTATCACGGCCCTGGTCAGCGGGTGACCTATGTGCTGCTGGATCTGAAGCAGCGTGTGCGCGATGTGCGGCAATACGTCCATGCGCTGGAAGGCTGGGTGATCGCCACGCTGGCTGATTTCGACGTGGGAGCGTTCGCCGTGCCCGAACGTGTCGGCATCTGGACACGCGATCTGAATGGCGCCGAGGCGAAGATCGGGGCGATCGGCGTGCGGGTGCGGCGCTGGGTCACCATGCACGGATTTGCCGTGAACCTGTCGCCGGACCTGTCCCATTTTTCAGGTATCGTGCCTTGCGGCATCTCGGAATATGGCGTTACCAGCATGGCCGCACTGGGAAAGACGGTTGCGCCCAATGAATGGGATGAGGCATTGCTGGCGCGCGCCGGGGATTTCCTCAAGGCTATTTCGACTCCGGAGAATTTGTAGATCATGTCCAACCGCTCCACTCTTGCATTCGCCCTGCCGGTGCTGCCGGTGCTGCTGGTGCTGTCCGCCTGCCAGGATGAACCCGAAGTCACCGTGGAGGATGATGGGCGGGAAGCCTCGGGCGAGGTTCTGGAAGGGACAATCAGCGACGAGATGATCGCGCTCGACCAGGTTCGTTCGCAAGCGCCGTTGGCCGAGGCAGAGGCAGAGGCCGAAGAGGATGATGCCCCCGCCGCCGAAGACGAAGCGGAATAGGCCGCGGCAACGCACGGCAGATGGACAATTCGGCAGAGCCAATACGCTCACGGATCATGGGCCTTGCCGCCCTGCTGGTTGGCAATATCGCACTTGCATTTGGGCCGCTGCTGGTTCGCCTTGCCGACACCGGTCCTGTCAGCGCCGGGTTCTGGCGGGTGGCGTTGGCCCTGCCATTCCTGTTCCTGATCGCTGGGCTGAGGAAGGAACGCGTTACCGGCATCCCGCGCAAGGCGATATTGCTGGTGCTGGCGGGCGGTATCTTCTTCGGCCTCGATATCGCCAGCTGGCATGTCGGCATAGGTGATACCCGCCTTGCCAATGCGGTGTTGTTCGGCAATTCTGGCAGCGTGATCCTGATGGTGTGGGGGTTTGTCATGCTGCGCCGCCCGCCCAAGGGGCGGGAGTGGCCCGCGATCATCGCCGCACTGGCAGGGGCAGGTATTCTGCTGGGCCGTTCGATGGAGTTATCGTCGGCCAATTTCATCGGCGACCTCTTCTGCCTGCTGGCCGGGCTGCTTTACGCTGGATACCTGATAGTGTTGCAGGGTGCCCGCCGCAGCTTTGGTAGCTGGAGCCTTCTGGCAATATCCAGCAGCGCCAGCGCGGCAATCTTGCTGTTAGTGGCTGTCGCGCTGGGCGAACCGTTCTGGCCGACCGACTGGACCCCGGTGCTGGTGCTCGCGTTTTCCAGCCAGTTGATAGGGCAAGGCCTGCTGGTTTACTCGTTGAAGCTGTTCTCGCCATTGGTAATCGGCATAGCCCTGATGACCCAGCCTGCAGTCGCGGCGCTGGTTGGCTGGACGGTGTTTGGCGAGTGGCTGTTGCCAATGGATGTGCTAGGCATAGTGCTGGCGGGCAGTGCACTGGTGCTGGCACGGGTCACCATGCCCAAGGAGCCGCCGCGCCCCAGGGTCAATCCTGTGTGAAGCTGACCTGTTTGAAATCCATCATCAGGTCATTGAACTTTTTTTCCACCTCATCAAGGTCCGGGCCCTTCAGCGAAAGCCGCGCCTGATCTCGCAACAGGCCTGCCTCTCCCAACAACAACTCCCGCCTTTCCGCCGATTCCAGCGTCACCGCGACATCGCGCAGGGTGGAAAACATGATCTTCGCTGCGATCGGACTGGTCGCTACGGCGCTGCGAATGGCGCCAAAACCGCGCTGTACGTAATGGCGAAAATCGTCCGGCAGGGGATGGACGGGGCATTCCTCGCTGTTCTCACCGCAGATATTCTTCACCAATCGGCGACTGCCAAGTTCAGTTGTCGCCGCGCCCAGCCAGTGCAGTGATGTGACGGCGGTGAAAGGGTCATTGATGCCCGGTGACAGTGCGCGCAGGCCGATTTCCACCAGCTCGTCTATCAAAAACTGTGGATCCTGCTCTGGTGTGCGTGCAAAGCCCAGCGTGAAGCAGCCGCGCAAGGCAGCGCGGCATTCATCGGTGCATTCGCCACCAGACACTTCCAGCAGGGGCAGGCCCTGATGCACGAAATCACCTGTTCGCACCGTCAATGTCACCTGGTAATCGTGCTTGTTCGCCAGCTCTTCCAGATCGGAAAAGTCGATCAGTTGCACGTATCCGGGGCGCTGGGCCAGGACGGGCTTGCCGCGGCGTCTGCGATCCGGTCCATCGACATTGCCCTTTTCGGGATAGGTCTTGCGAACAGCGCGCATCAGGCGACTGCCGATCCCCTCGATCACGCGGTTGATGCGGATGCCGGAGGGTACGTGGTTGAGAAAATACACCAGCACGCCAACCGAAATCGCCATCAGGATGAAGGCGACGAGAAGGGAGAGTTGCGGCACAAAGCCGGGCAGCGTGGTGGCTGCAGCCTCTGCTGCATCGGCGGCCTGCTCGTCCTCCGCCCGCACGGTTCGCAGCACGGTGAGCGAGAAGACAAAGGTGCCGATGAAGGTGGCGAGGCTGAACTGGTTGCCCTTATCTTCCATGAAGTTTGTGAGCAGCCGTGGACCGTAGGTGCCACTGGCATAGCTGACGGCCACGATAGTGATTGAGAACACGGTGGAGGCAACCGCAATCATGCTGCCGGCGATAACCTGCAGCATGGTGGATGCACCCTGCGGACGCGCGGGTGCAAGCCAGGCGACATCGTTCAGCCATTCGGCCCAGCCAGCACGATCGGCGTAAATACAGCCAAAGGCGAGCACCAGCGCCAGCATTGCAAACAGTGCCGGATAGAACCAGTAATTGGCATTAAGGCGCCGCCACGCCCACATGATTTCAGCTTTCATGGGCTATGCAACGCGCGAATGGCGCTAGGGTTGCCAAGTTACTTCGCCGCAAGTTGCCTTAGGACGTTTGCACCTAGTTGATGGGTGGTTTTTGGGCGACCACCGTCTGAATTTATATCTACACCTAGATCTTCAGCAATCTTCCGCAACTCAGGTTTGACCGGTTCAATTGTCGCTCCCTTATGCATCAACGTTATTTTCCCATTTTCGTATTGTCGTATCTCGTAATCTAACCATCTCGCGCTCTGTTTCTCAGCAAGGTGTTCAATGGGTCTAATTTCACGGCGTGTGGTGGATGTGTATAGTTGGTATTGACCGCCGGACATAATACATATCGCTAAGAACTCCTCCCGACTTAAATCATATAATTCTTCAATTTCTACTCCCTCGTCTTTATCTACGTTAATACGGAGGACAATTATACGATCGACCTGTTCAAAGGTCGATTTGCGAAATGAGACGTGCGTACTTGAAGTGATGCATTTAACAGAAACGCGTTCGTTATCGCCGCTAACGATGTCGTAGCCGCGTTGGTTGGCGTTTAAGGCCATCTGCCCACGCGTAGTCATGGCTGCGTAAAGCTCGCCAATACGCCCTGTGAGGTGACGCAATTCCTGCTCGGGCACCCCCCAGTCGAGCTCTTTCTCAAACCAATTCAAAGCCTCGCCCAAAGACTGAATAACTTGCGTTTGTGTGAGTGCCATTCAAACGCTTCCCAGATCACCCTTTCCGATTGTACCAGCCGCCATTTCCAGCATCTTGTCGAGGCTGGCCTTGGCTTTCAGGCGCAGGTCTTCCTCTATTTCGATACGCGGTTCCAGGTCGCGCAGGCACAAATAGAGTTTCTCCATCGTGTTCAGCGCCATGTATGGGCAGATGTTGCAATTGCAGTTTCCGTCCGCACCCGGCGCGCCGAGGAAGGTTTTATCAGGCAGCGCCTTTTCCATCTGGTGGATAATGTGCGGCTCTGTCGCCACGATCAGCGTGTCACCCGGAAATGTCTTGGCAAATTGCAGGATGGAACTGGTGGAGCCTACATGATCGGCATGATCGATGATGGTGGGCGGGCATTCGGGATGCGCGGCTATGGGGGCATCGGGATGCTTTGCCTTCAGTTTCAGCAATTCCCGCTCGCTGAAAGCCTCGTGCACGATGCACACACCGGGCCATAACAGCATGTCGCGGTCGAACTTGCGGTTCAGATAGCCGCCAAGGTGCCGGTCCGGCCCGAAGATGATCGGCTGATCCTTCGGGATCTGTTCCAGAATCGTTTCCGCGCTGGAACTGGTGACTATCACGTCAGACAGGGCTTTCACCTCGGTGGAACAGTTGATGTAGGTGAGCGCGATATGATCGGGGTGCTTTTCGCGGAAGGCGCGGAACTTGTCCGGCGGGCAGCTGTCTTCCAGCGAACAGCCGGCTTCCATGTCGGGCAGCACAACGATCTTTTCCGGCGACAGGATCTTGGCCGTGTCCGCCATGAACTTCACCCCGCAAAAGGCGATGACGTCCGCGTCAGTTTCCGCAGCCTTCTTCGACAGTTCCAGCGAATCCCCGACGAAATCGGCCAGGTCCTGCAATTCAGGCTTCTGGTAATAATGGGCAAGGATCACGGCATTGCGTTCCTTGCGCAGGCGATCAATCTCTTCGCGCAGGTCAATGCCTGCCGGAATTGCTGTCTGGTCTGTCATGTTTACGGCCCCGTCATCGGTTACGTGGGATAGGTTTGCCCGCGCTTATATAAACAATGCGCGATTTTGCGAGTGAGTTCCGCGGCATTCATGCGTCAGGTGCAATGTTTGCAATGGGCGGTCAAATCTCTATGGTCGCTGCCATCCCTACAATCGGCAAGGTGACAGCGTGTAAATGCATGTTGGGTGGATTGTTGCGACCCAATCAGGAGAAGACCCACAGTGACGCAGCAGGTCCCACAGGCAGCCACGGACGACCATCGCATGGATCCGCCCCTGATTGACCTGCCGATCAATACGCACAACCGGGGTTTTTACGACGGGTTCAGCCGCGCCGTAACCATACCGGCAAAGATCATCGTGTCGCTGATCATCCTGTGGGCGATTTTCTTCCCCGTCAGTGCCAACGAGACATTGTCGGCCGCCAACATCACCATCATCTCCAATTTTTCCGGCTGGTACGTTTACCTGGTTGTTGCGTTGATGCTGATCATGCTGGTGCTGGCAGTTCTTCCGCAATCGGGCAGTCTGCGTATCGGCAGTGCCGAAGAGGAGCCGGAGTTCGGCTATTTCAGCTGGTTTGCCATGCTTTTTGGTGCGGGCATCGGAATCGGGATGCTCACCTATTCTACCGGAGAGCCGCTGGCGCACTGGCAAAACAATCCGGATATTATCCGCGGCACGATCGAACCATTAAGCAGCGAAGCCATTCGTCCGGCCTATATGTACACCTTCCTTCACTGGGGCCTTGCCGCATGGGGCGCTTACGGCCTTGTTGGCCTTGCCATCGCCTATGTCTCCTATCGGCGCAACCTGCCGCTCACCATCCGGTCTGCACTTGCGCCACTGTTCGGCAAGGTGATGTCTGGCGGTTTCGGGCATGTCGTCGATGTTGTCGCGGTGGTGGCCACGATTCTGGGCGTGGCGGTTACGATGGGGCTGGGTGTCGAGCAGTTTATCGCAGGTCTCGCGCGCCTTGGCCTGGGTGACTGGCTGCTTGATTCAGAAGGCAGTTCCACACCCGCAGCAATTGTGATTTCGCTGGTGCTGCTGGTGGGTGCGTCCACGCTCAGCGCCCTTTCCGGGGTTGGCAAGGGCATCAAGTGGCTCTCCAACATCAACATGGGTCTGTCGATCGCACTGCTGGCGTTGTTTGCCGTGGTTGGCGCAGGCATTTACGGGCTGGAATTGCTGGGCGTGGCGATTTTCGATTATATTCGCAATCTGCCCAGTCTCGCGCTCACGCTATTCCTCCGCGACGGCAGCCAGACGTCTGCTGAACTGGTACAGTGGCAACTGGACTGGTCCGTCTTCTACTGGGCATGGTGGATTGCCTTCGCGCCGTTCGTGGGCATGTTTATTGCCCGAATCTCGCGCGGGCGCACCGTGCGCGAATTCGTTCTGGGGGTTCTGCTGGTGCCATCGCTGATGTGTTTCATCTGGATGACGCTTGTCGGCGGGACAGCGATCGACCTTGAACTGAGCGGCGCTGCAGATGGTACGATCCTTGCGGCCGGTATTTCCGATCAGCTATACGCCACGCTGGCAGTCCTGCTCGATCCCGCCTTCGCGTGGATCGTGTCCGGCCTCGTGGTGATCTTGCTGATGACGTACCTTATCACCAGTACGGACAGCGCCATTCTCATCGTTAATACGATCAACGGAGCGGGCGAAACGGAGGGGCAGCGCCGCCGCCACATCCTGTTCTGGGGTGCCGCGCTGGCATTCATGGTTGGCTCGATGCTGATAATCGGAGGGATCGATGCGATCAGAATTACGATGATCATCGGCGCCCTGCCGTTCTCTGTGGTGGTGGCCCTGATGGGTGTCTCGATTGTGAAGGCGGTTGTGTATGATATCATTCGCAAGCGTCAGGGTGTTCCCACTACTGCAGAAGCATGTGCGGAATGGGACGCTGCGCAGTAACGGCGATCCTAGAACTACAGTATCAGTTTTTCATGTTCGAATTTTTCTATAGACTAGGTCCAGATATTCATGAGGTTACATGAATATATACGTCGTCCTGTTTATGAAAACAATCGACCGATCTTCATAATCGCAATACAAATTGATAAGCATTTAGCGGTTACATGAATTTTGTGCAGATTGTGGTTATTCTGCAACAACTCTTATCGTAGTCGGCTAAATCCTCCCAGCTACTGTGGAACCTTCAAGGTTTGCTCGTTATTCCGGCGCCGCACGCGCGCTCTATTTTATTCGCGCGGCACCCATCTCGGATCATGTTGCAGCCACCCGGCGCAGCATGATCGCGACCAATGATCCTTAGAGGAATCAAACATGTTGAAGTATATTAGCGGTGCGTCGATTGGCGCGCTGGCCGTCGCCATCGCCACGCCTGCCATGGCGCAGGAGCAGGCTGAACCTGCTCCGCAGGCGCGCCAGGGCGGCGTTGGTACGATTATCGTCACCGCCACGAAGCGCCAGGAAGATCTGCAGGATGTTGCAGTTTCGGTGCAGGCACTGGACGCTGAAGGCCTGGAAAAGCTGAACATTGACACGTTCGAGGATTACCTGGAGCAGCTGCCGACTGTTACGGCAGGCGGAAGCGGCCCCGGCCAGTCCACCATCTATATTCGCGGTCTGGCCTCAACCACGCCCAACCTTACCACTGCCGGCGTGGCGGGCCTCGCGCCCAACGTCGCCATGTATCTGGACGAGCAGCCGCTGGCGCAGCCGGGCCGTAACCTCGATGTGTACGCAGCCGACCTTGCGCGTATCGAAGTTCTCTCCGGTCCGCAGGGCACCCTGTTTGGTGCCAGCTCGCAAGCCGGTGTTGTCCGCCTGATCACCAACAAACCCAGCCTCGCCGGTTTCGATGCCGGAGCCAGTGCGGGCGTAAGCTTCACCGAGGGTGGCGAAACGTCCTACAAGACCGAGTTCATGCTGAACGTGCCGGTGACGGATACGATCGCTGTTCGCGGCGTTGCCTATCTCGACCAGCAGGGCGGCTATATCGACAACATTCCGGGCACCCTCAACCTGAGCGAAAGCGCCCGCTTCCGTCCTGAAGGTACGGTTCGTGAGAACGGCGTGCCGGTTAACGGACTGCGTGCCGGGTTCCAGGCTGGTGCGGATCTTTCGGATGTTGAATTTATCGACGCAGAGAACAATGCTTTCGTCGACGATAAATTCAACGGCACCACCTACGCTGGTTTCCGCGCGACCGCTCTTTGGGAAGTGACGCCGGACTGGACGATCACCCTGGCCCATTCGCGCCAGAACCTGGATAGCGACGGCGTGTTCTTCGCCGATCCCGAACTCGATGGCCTGGATGATCTGGAAATCCAGCGCTATCAGGACAATCGCCTGGAAGACGATTTCAGCAATACCAGCTGGACCGTGGAAGGCCGACTCGCGATGCTGGATGTGGTCTACACAGGTGCCTACACCGATCGCGAAACGCAGCAGACGGTCGATTATTCCGACTATCTCTTCGTCGGTCAGTACCTGCCGTATTACATCTGCGATGGCTCGGTCAGCTATCCGGGCAGCGCCGATCCTTCCGGCACCTGCCAGGCACCGGATCTGTATGTAACGTCGGACAGCGAAACCACTGTGTTCACCCAGGAACTGCGCTTCAGTACGCCCAGCGACTGGCGCATCCGTGCGACGGCCGGCGGTTTCTATTCGGATCTGGAACTGAAGGAGCGCAACGACTTCAACTATCCAGGCAATGTGGCCGCAGCGCCTTTCGGTGGGTTCGCGCCCAACTTCCCGCAAGCCGGTTTCACGAGCGAAGACGGTCCGTTTCCCTCAGCCACCATCTTCCGTAACGACATCCGTCGTACGGACGAACAGATTGGCATCTTCGGTGAAGCCAGTTTCGATATCGTGCCTGACCTGCTGACCATCACGCTGGGTGCGCGCTATTACGATATCGAGGTAGATTTCGAAGGCAGTGCCAATGGTTCGTTCTGTAATGCGGGCGCGGCACAGGATGCGAATGCATTCGGTACCGACCTGAACGACCTGTACGATGGCGACGGCGAATACACTTTCATCGGCAGTTGCAACGCAGACCTGCGCCAGACGTTTGATCTGGACGACAGCTTGCAGGATATCCAGGATGCGGGCCTCTCCGCCACGCAGGCACAGCAGGTGTTCAACGCGGTACGCGCTCCTGACGTCGCTGCGACCGATGGCTTCATCTACAAGGCATCTCTGGAAGTAACCCCGACGCCGGATACTCTGGTCTATGCCACCTATTCGGAAGGTTTCCGTCCTGGTCTGTTGAACCGTCCGGGTGGCGCAACCAATGGACAGGGCTTCACCGTCCCGTTCGAACTGGAAACCGACGAGGTTCAGAACTATGAGATCGGCTGGAAGCTTGACCTTATCGACGGCCAGTTCCGCTTGAATGGCAGCGCCTTCTATGTCGACATCAGCAACCTGCAGACGACGATCTTCGATCCCAGCATCGCCAACCTGTTCTTCTCGGACAACGCGGCCAATGCAGAGATCAAGGGCGTGGAGGCTGACTTCACCGTTGCGCCTTACGCGCTGCCGGGCTTCACCTTCGCCGGTGCCTTCTCGATCCTCGACACCGAGATCACCGAAGTGCTGACGCCGACAGATGATGTGGTGGCAGGCGAACCGCTTGCCTTTGCTCCGGAATTTCAGGGCAATGCACGCATTCGTTACGAGTTTGACCTGTCCAGCACGCTGGAAGGCTATGTTCAGCCGCAGATCAGCTATTCGTCCAAGAAGTTCACCGACATTATCGAGATCAACAAGCTTGAACTCGAAAGCTACACCGTAGTGGATCTTGCCGCGGGCATCGTGGCAGATCAGTGGCGCTTTGAAATCTATGGTGAAAACCTGACTGACAAGCGCGCACAGATCTCCGGCAATTTCGTGAACGACCGTGAGCGTATTACTGTCAACCGTCCACGCACGGTGGGTCTGCGGGTCTCTTACGACTATTGATCCCGCCATCAGGCTGAGAAAAGTGACGGGGGTGAACTGCGGTTCGCCCCCGTTTCTTTTTTGAAGCTGCTGCCATGCTTTGATAGGACGCGGGCATGATTGAACACGGCGAACAACTGACACTGGCCCAGAAATCCTTGCAGGCGGGCGATTTCGCGCATGGGCTGGAATTGGCGCAGCGGGTGCTGGAAGCTGCACCGGGCGAAGGGGAAGCGTTATATATGGCTGCCGTGGCCCTGCGCTATCTGAAGCGCCCGCAGGAAGCAGGCGACATGCTGGCACGTTTGCATGCCGCCATGCCGGAATTTGGCCGGGCCTGGCAGGAGGCTGGACATCTGGCCCGCGCACAAGGCAACGCTTCGGCAGCGATTGCGGCCTATCAACGCGCCACGCGGTTCAATCCGGCGCTGGATGCCAGCTGGCGCGCCCTGGTTGAACTGCAGCAGGGGGCTGCTGCCCGCGGCGCACAGGCGCAGGTGGATCGCATCGCCCGCTTGCCGCGTGAACTTGTTGCTGCGACCCATCACCTGCACGAAGGCCGTATCTTGCGCGCCGAGGAAATCTGTCGTCATTTTTTGCGCACCAATCCGCAGAATGTGGAAGGGATGCGTTTGCTGGCGCAGATCGGCATCAAGCTGGGTATTCTCGACGATGCGGAATTCCTGCTGGAAAGCGCGCGCGTGTTTGAGCCTGCAAATGTGCAGGTTCACCTCGATTACATCGACGCGCTGCGCCGCCGCCAGAAGTTTGACCGCGCACGCGGGGAAGCGGAGGATCTATACCAGACCGATCCCGCAAACCCGCTGTTCCAGTCGCATCTGGCGATCGAAAGCATGCAGACCGGCGATTACGATCGCGCCTTTGCGCTGTTCGAGCAAGTGCTGGAAAAAGTACCGGGCGATCCCGCCACGCTCACCTCCCGCGGGCATGCTTTGAAGACTACAGGTCAGGGCGAGGAGGCAGTGGCGAGCTACCGCGCGGCTTTTGCCACAAAGCCCGATCACGGCGATGCGTGGTATGCGCTGGCAAACCTGAAGACATACAATTTCACCGATGACGAAATCGCCCGCATGGAAGATCAGGTCGCGCGGCCCGATCTGGCCTTCATGGACCGCGTCCATCTCTCCTTCGCGCTGGGCAAGGCGCATGAAGACCGCCAGAATTACGAAGCCAGCTTCGCGCATTACGAGCGGGGCAACACCCTGAAACGGGCGCAAACCCGCTATGATGCCGATACCATGAGCACGGAACTGGCGAGGCAGCGCGAAGTGTGCACGCCGGACCTGTTCGCAAAGCATCAGGGAGCTGGCCATAGCGCCCGCGATCCGATCTTCATCCTTGGTCTGCCGCGCGCAGGCTCTACCTTGCTGGAGCAGATACTTGCCAGCCACAGCCAGGTGGATGGCACCCTGGAATTGCCCGATATTCTGGCGCTGGCGCACAGGCTGCGCGGACGCAAGGCGGGGCAATCACGCTATCCGCAGGTGCTGCACGATCTGACGGCCGAGCAACTGGAGACTTTTGGGCAGCAGTATATTGAGAATACTGCAATTCACCGGCAGGATGCGCCGTACTTTATCGACAAGATGCCGAACAACTTTCGCCACATCGGTCTGATCCATCTGATCCTGCCCAATGCGAAGATTATCGATGCGCGGCGCGCGCCGATGGATTGCTGTTTTTCAGGTTTCAAGCAACTGTTCGCAGAGGGGCAGGAATTCACCTACGGACTCGCCGAGATAGGGCGCTATTTTGCCGATTATGTCGATTTGATGCAGCATTGGGACGAAGTTTTACCCGGCCGTGTGTTGCGGGTTCAGCACGAGGATGTGCTCGACGATCCCGAACGCCAGATTCGTCGGATGCTGGATTATTGCAGCCTGGATTTCGAGGAGGCCTGCCTCAATTTCCATCAGACAAACCGCGCGGTGCGCACCGCCAGCAGCGAGCAGGTGCGCCAGCCCATCAACCGCGCGGGGCAAGGCGCGTGGGTGCCCTTCGATCCTTGGCTGGGCGAGCTGCGTAATGCGCTTGGAATTGGTGCCTGACGGTCTCAGGCGAGGCGGGAGCCGTTGGGCACGCCTGCGTGAGTATCCGGCCCTGCCAGCACGATAGCGCCAGTAACGTCAGGAAAGCCCAGCACCAGCACTTCGGACATGAAGGGCCCGATCTGGCGCGGGGGGAAATTCACGACGGCCATGACCCGGCGGCCCTTCAGGCTTTCCGGCGTGTAATGAACCGTAATCTGGGCAGAGGTTTTCTTCACGCCGGTTTCCGGTCCGAAATCCACCCACAGCTTGATCGCAGGCTTGCGCGCCTCCGCAAATGGCTGGGCGTCGATAACGGTGCCGCAGCGGATATCCACCGCCATGAAATCTGCAAAATCAATCTCGTTCATGCGCGGCCACCTATGGGCTTGCGCCGCGTCTGTCCACAGGCCGAAAACCATCTCTGGCGCGCGGAGACCAACACGCCTAGTGGCGCGAATCATGGTGGCCTCCCTCAATTTTGTTCGCCCGCTACTGGTCGCGATCTTCATGCTCATGGCGGGCAGCGGTTTCCTGAGCACGTTGATCGCAATCCGCCTGGAATCGGCCGGACAAAGTGATTTGCTTATCGGCCTGGTCGCCACCAGCTATTTTGGCGGACTGACTGTAGGCGCGCTGAAAGTTGCCGGACTGATCGCGCGCGTCGGCCACATTCGCGCTTTTGCCGCTTTTGTATCCATCTATTCCGCCAGTTCGCTGACCTATGCGATCATCGACCTTCCGGCCTTGTGGGTTTTGCTGCGATTTGCCGATGGCTTCGTTATGAGCGGCGTTTTCGTCTGCCTGGAAAGCTGGCTGAACCGCGTGGCTCGCCCGGACAATCGCAGCGCCATTCTGGCCGCCTACATGATCGCGCTGTATGCCGGGCAGGCGGTGGGGCAGTTCCTGCTCAACCTTGGTGACAACGCACCGGCGCTGCCGTTCATGGCCTCTGCCGTATTGCTCTCGCTTTCGGTTCTGCCGGTGGCGCTTACCAAGATCGAACAGCCTGTGATCGATGACGTGCCGTCATTCTCGCTGAAACGGCTTTACGATGCCTCTCCTCTCGGTATCGTTGGCACGGTTTCTACCGGCATGATGCTGGGCGCGTTCTATGCGCTTGGCGCGGTGTTCGTGCAGCGGGTGGGCCTGCCACTTTCCCAGATCGCCCTTTTCACCTCCTGCGTGATTACAGGCGGCGTGGCACTGCAATATCCGCTGGGCCGCCTGTCAGACAGGTTTGACCGGCGCCGCGTGATCATCGCTTGCTTGCTGGCCACCGGTGTCCTGTGCGCAGCACTGGCGATGGTGACGGAGCCGATTGCCATCTTCATGGTGGGCGCGCTGTTCGGAGGGTTTTCCTTCGCGCTGTATCCCCTGTGCGTGGCGCATTCGAACGACCATCTGGAGGAGGGCGAGCGCGTGGGCGCAAGCAGCGGCCTGGTGCTGGTGTATTCCATGGGCGCTGCTGCCGGACCGATGGCCGGTTCCGTTGCGATGTCGCTGTTCGGCCCGTCAGGTCTGTTTGCCGCCATCGGGGTGGTTTCGCTTTCCGCCGCGATTTTCGGCTTTTGGCGAATGGCCGTCAGCAATCCGGTGCCCGATGCAGATCAGCAGGATTTCCAATCCTTGCCCCGCACCACGCCCATGGCCGCCGTGCTGGAGGATGACACTGAAAACTGGAACTAGTGCGCGTTAGTCGTCAGCAAAGCGCACATCCACCTGCACATTTCCAAATCCGGCCACTTGCAGTGGGATTGCAAGGTTTTGCGTAACGGCAGTGCGCGCAGCGTCGCGGGCCAGTGACATTACCTCTGCATTGCTGGCAAAATCGCGTGCCCGGCGTTCGGCCTGCTGGGAATTGTTCCGGCTGAGCGATACAGATGCATCGCGGCTGACATAAAGACCATCGGTGAAATAGCGGGCCTCGGCCTCGTTAAGGTTGGGGGTGGAAACTTCCAGTTCAGGCAAGGTTACCTGCAAGGTTTCGCTCTCCTCGTCCCATGTAAAATCGCCGCGATCCATCTCTGACAGGTTCAGCCGGTATTCCACCGTTGCCGGCACGATCATTGCCTGGCGCGATTGCAGGGCATCCACATCGAAAGGGCCGACGCTGGGCGTGCTGACGCTTTCGGCCACCACGTCGAACCTGCTGGAAAATACCGTCAGCGCGTTCTGCTTCTCAAAGGTAAGCATTGAGGTTGCCACGATATCGCCTTGTGGCTGCGGCCCCCATTTCTCCCACGCCAGCCACGCCAGTGCGGCGACCAGCAGCAGGACGACCAGCCAGGGTGCACCACGCGGCACACTTCCTGTATCCGCGCGGGCAGGGGGTGTGCCTACGGAAGGATCGGCAGGGCGCACTCGGGTGCTTTCATCATGTCTCAGATCGTTGACCATACGTCCCCAGAACTCATCACGATGCCGCGCTGTTCCATGTCGAGTAAATGGGCGTGCACACTTTGTGCAGCGGCCGGCCAGAGTTTCTCGTTCACACCCTTGTACATAACCGGCACCAGCGCCTCGATACTGCGGGCATCCTCTTCCAGCAGGCGGATGATCTGGCGTTCACGCTGGCGGCGGTGGCCAATCATGCCGCGAACCAGCTGGCGCGGCTTGTCAACGGCGGGGCCGTGCGCGGGGTAATAGATGCGATCCTGCTCACGATCATAAAGGCGGGCAAGGCTGGCCATGTAATCGGCCATGTCGCCATCGGGCGGCACGACAACGCTGGTGGACCATCCCATTACATGATCACCTGTAAACAGCGCGCCGCTTTCTTCCAGCGCAAAGCACAGGTGATTGGACGTGTGGCCGGGGGTGGCGATGGCGCGCAAGGTCCAGCCGGGGCCGGTTATCGCCTCGCCATGCTCCAGCACGCGGTCTGGGGCGTAAGTCTGGTCAAACGGTGCATCCACGCGCGGTGCATCGCTGTGCAGATGCAGCGGCGCGCAGCCGATGATCGGCGCCCCGGTCGCCTGTGCCAATGGGATGGCGGCGGGCGAGTGATCGCGGTGCGTATGGGTGCACATGATTGCCGTCACGCGCGTTTCGCCGATGGCAGATCGCAATGCGGCCAGATGCCCATCATCAGCAGGGCCGGGATCTATCACCGCGATCCCTTCATGTGTGCCGACCAGATAGGTCTGCGTCCCTGTAAAGGTGAATGGGGAGGCATTGGGGGCAAGCACCCGAGCGATCAACGGCTCAAGCTGTTCCACATCACCAGTGGGCCAAGGTTGCGGGGGAAGGGCCATGGTGTGCATATGGCGAGGAAAGAGAGGAATGCCAATGATCGACCAGTCCATCCTTGTCCTGGATGAAGGCACCACCAGTACGCGGGCCGTGCTTTTTACCCAGGACGGAACCTTGCGAAAAGTGCAGCAGGCACCGTTGACGCAGCATTACCCGCGCTCTGGCTGGGTGGAGCATGACGCCGTCGAAATCTGGGAGAAAACACTGACTTGCGCCAAGGCAATGGTGGATCATGCCGGCGGTGCTGCCCGCATTGCCGCCATCGGCATTACCAATCAGCGTGAAACCGTTGTGGCCTGGGACAAGCAGACAGGCGAACCCCTTGCGCCCGCGATCGTTTGGCAGGACCGGCGCACCGCGGATTTCTGCAAGACCTTGCGGGAACGCGGCCACGAAGCCGAAGTGCGCGCGCGAACCGGCTTGCTGCTGGACCCGTACTTCTCTGCCACGAAGATGCGCTGGATGCTGGACAATGTGGACGCGGTGCGGGCTGCGGCAGACAATGGCACGCTGGCTTTCGGCACGGTGGAAAGCTGGCTGGTGTGGAAACTGACCGGAGGGGCGCACCATATCAGCGATGCCAGCAACGCCAGTCGCACGCTGCTGCTGGCGCTGGATGCGTCCGGCTGGGACCACGAATTGTGCGGGCTGATGGGCGTGCCGATGGCAACCTTGCCGCGCGTTACCGATTGTGCGGGCGATCTTGCCACCACGATGCCGGACATGTTCGATGGCGCCATTCCTATTTGCGGCATGGCAGGGGATCAGCAGGCCGCCACCATCGGGCAGGGCTGCCTCTCTCCCGGTGAAACCAAGGCGACCTACGGCACCGGGGCTTTCGTGCTTGCCAATGCGGGCACGCAAGTGCCCTGGTCCGACAATCGCCTGCTGGGCACAATATTGTACCAGCTGGGGGGAGAGCGGCACTACGCTATCGAAGGCGCGGTGTTCGTGGCGGGCAGCCTGATCAAGTATCTTCGCGATACACTCGGCCTGATTTCAAGCGCGGCGGAGACAGAGGAGCTGGCGCGCTCCATCCCCGACAATGGCGGCGTGGTGGTGGTGCCTGCCCTTTCCGGTCTGGGCGCACCGCACTGGCGGCCCGAAGCGCGCGGGATCATCTCGGGCCTGGGTTTCGATACAGGCCGCGCCCATATCGCGCGCGCCTCGCTTGAGGCGATGGCCCATCAGACGCGCGACCTGGCCAGCGGTTTTGCTGCCGATGGTTGCCAGTGGACAGGGCTGCGCATCGATGGCGGCATGGCGGTGAATGACTGGATGGCTCAGGATATTGCCGATGTCCTGGGACAGGAGGTGACGCGCCCCGATTTCGTGGAAACCACCGCGCTGGGCGCAGCCATGCTGGCAGCGGTGGGCTGCGGCATGAAGGCGGATTTGCGCGAAGCGGCCGATACCATGATCGGCACCGCCCGTATTTTCACCCCTGGCATGGATGAAGAAGCGCGCCAGCAGCGCCTTTCACGCTGGGAAGCGGCGCTGAGAAAGGTCTAGCTGGCGAACGCGTAACCCAGCCTCTGCCGCAACCGGTGAACGGTTGCGGGCTGCAATGCGAACCTGTTGCGCCATGCCGTGTCCAGCCGTTCTATACGCGCATAGAATGCGGCAGACTGCTCGACGATTTCGGCGATGTAGGGCGGCAAAAGGGCCAGGTCGGCCTGATCGGGCGCGGGCTGGGCCAAGGGCAGGCGACCGTGGTGGCGCAGTTGAAATTCGCTCATGTCACCAGCGAAGAATGCG
>JBASBA010000299.1:0-7502 GCA_049650885.1 Alteraurantiacibacter sp.
GTACTTACGTCAACAACGGCGAATTCCAGCTTTCGGGTATCGACGTCGCGCTCGACTGGGGCTTCGATGTTGGTCCGGGCTCGCTTAACCTGAACGTCCTGGCCAACTACCTCCTCCAGTTTGAGTCGACATCTCTTGTCGGTCTCATCGACTCGGTAGATTATGTCGGGACGCTTGGAACAGGTGAAAACGGCCTTCAGGGTGGTAACTATGAGTATCGTGTCTTCACGACACTCGGCTACAACTGGGGACCGGCTTACCTCGGCGTCCAGTGGCAGCATCGCCCTGCGATCGAGGATGCTACCGAAGCTCAGATCGGCGCTCCTACGCCAACGACGGGCTTCCCCAGCTATAACCTGTTCAGCCTGAACGGTTCGTATGCGGTTACCGAAGACCTGAACCTGCGGTTCGGTGTGGATAACCTGCTGAATGAAGCACCGCCGATTGGTGGCGTAAACGTCAACGCCGATCCGTCGCTGGGTCAGCTTGCCGGCGGTGGCTACAACTCCCAGTTCTACGACACCAACGGTCGTCGTTTCTACCTGGGCGCGAACATCCGGTTCTGATCACCGGCTGTTAGTGAGAAAGTTCGGGGCTGCTCCTTGTTGGGGTGGCCCCTTTCTTTTGTGCAGAGTTGGAGGTTGTGCCGGTCAAAGCCTCGGACTAAACGCCTTCACGGCGCGCCCGTAGCTCAGTCGGATAGAGCATCGGATTCCTAATCCGGGGGCCGGAGGTTCGAATCCTCTCGGGCGCACCATAAAAGGGCCACTTTACGTGGATGGTTTTTACCCCGCGACGAACCTCGCCAAGTCGGGTGAGACGCGTTCGGCGTCGGACCATTCGCCATTTCATCTACGGCGCGAACGCCGAAATGTTTTGGGTTAGTTTACGTCTTCCGGAGGAGCGACGGGGAGAGGAAGCGGCGCGACTGGCACGCCCTCATCCAGCAGTTCCTTGGCCTCGCGAATGGTCGCCTCGCCATGAATGGCCACATGATCGCGCTCTCCATAATGCATGGCGCGGGTCTGTTCGACAAAGTCTGCGCCGACCCATGTACTGCCCTTCAAAGCCTTTCTCTGGGCTTCAGCCAATTTGCCGAGAGCTTTTGCGACTTCAGGTGGCATCGGCGTATTCGACAGACGCTTGCCAGACTGGTCGCGAGCGGATGTCTGCACCATTTGCTGACTGCCCTTCTTGCCAACGGCGGGCGCCATAGGAGCCTTGCTGATCTCTTCGGACCCGCATTGTGGACAGACGACCAATCCCCGCTCGCACTGCGATACGAACTCGTCAGTGGAACCGAACCAGCCTTCGAAGCGGTGTCCATGGTCACAAGATAGGTCAAAAACGATCATAGCTTGCGGGACTTAGTGATATCGCGCTTGTTGGCAAGGCTGGGCAACTGTTTGCGCACCTCTATGATGCGGGCAAGATCTATATCGCAAAACTCCAGCCCGGCGACTTTCCCACCCATGTCGAGACGGACTTCTCCCCATGGATCAATCACCAGAGAATGGCCGTAGGTGGTACGACTGTCCTCATGATCGCCCACCTGCGCAGCCGCGATAATGAAGGCACTCGATTCAACGGCACGCGCGCGCTGCAACAGGTGCCAGTGCGCTTTCCCGGTAGGCACCGTGAACGCGGCCGGAATTGCGATTGCATCGCAACGGCGGCGGCCAAGTTCTTCAAATAGCGCGGGAAAGCGAATGTCGTAACATGTTGTCAAACCAAGACGGCCAAGCGGGGTATTCTCTACCGTGACTACCTGCGTACCCGGAACATAGGCCGTGGATTCCCGCCAGGTTTCACCGGTATCCAGCTCCACATCGAACATGTGGATCTTGTCGTAGCGTGCGGCAACACTGCCGTTGCTGTCGAACACCAGCGTTCGATTGGCCCAGCGACCGTCAGCGCGCGCGACGGGCAGGCCCAGTGCAATCCAGATGCCAGCACGTTCTGCTGCGGCCCCCACGATATCGACGATCGGGCTTAAGTCCTCGGCCACGATGGCCTCAGCCGCGCGGGCGCGCTTGCGATCCAGCAAACCTGCCATTTCGGGTGTGAAAAGCATTTCAGCGCCCTCCCCCGCTGCGCGAACGGCGGCGTCCGCAATGGCTTTGGCGTTGATGATACCGTCAACACCGGAGGTCATTTGTAGAAGCCCGATTCTTGGCATGGTTTGTCGGGTCAAAGGCCGAGCAGAGGATCCAGCCGGCCTTCGCGTTCCAGCGCAGCAAGCTCGTCCGATCCGCCGATGGCCTTGTCGGCGATGAATATCTGCGGGACCGTGCGTGCGTCGGGCTTGCGCTGCACCATTTCCTCCCGCTTGGGTCCGCCGAGGGTAATGTCGTACTCTTCGTACTCCACACCCTTGTCGTCCAGCAAGCGCTTCGCACGATGGCAGAAGCCGCAGTACATTTTGGTGTAGATTTCGACTTTGGGCGTGCTCACAATTTTCCCCTGACGGTGCTGAATGCGGTGTTCTTGAAAGCTCGGTCAGCTTCCCTATCTGAAACATACGGATGCCGAAAGCGGGTCCGTATATCTTTCAAATTGCTCAGAAGAGGATTTGTTTCAAATGAACCGCACAGACTTTACCCCATATCGTCGCTCTACCGTAGGTTTCGATCGCTTGTTCGACCTTCTGGAAAACAATGCTCGCAGCAGTGGCGATAACTACCCTCCCTTCAACATCGAGCGGCGCGATGAAGATGCCTATCGCATTACCATCGCCGTAGCCGGCTTCCGATCCGAGGACTTAGACCTGACAGCGCAGCAGAACCTGCTTACCGTTCAGGGGCGCAAGCGCGAAGACGTTGTGGATGGCGAGATGCTGCATGTCGGCATTGCCAACCGTGGGTTTGAGCGCCGCTTTGAACTGGCCGATTACGTCCGTGTCGATAATGCGGATCTTGCCGATGGTCTGTTGGTTATCGATCTGGTCCGCGAAGTGCCAGAGGCGATGAAGCCAAAGAAAATCGCAATTGGCGGCAGCGGGCTGAAGGTTGTCGAGAACAAGGACAAGGACGTTGGACAGGCTGACGCAGCCTGATTTCACGTGATTGTTTTGACCAAAGAGTTGGGGGCGGAGCCCGCTAAAGCTCCGCCCCCTCGACGCCTGGCGCCGACTCGCCCTTGGAAAAAAGCTGTCCGGGTCGCAAAAGACAGCCTTCCTCTAAGAGCAAGACCGAACCGACAGCGCGCGAGTGATCCCTGTTGCCCGCGCTGGGTCGATCTGAACCTTGAAAGTTTTGAAGGGAAATGCAGCCAACTCAGGCCGCTACTTTTTCCTTCGCACCTTTTCCATTCCGTAAGCGCTTCGTCGTGATGATTGCAAGATTATTCGCCGAGCATTCAATGACGCGAAATAGCTAGCCAATCTCCGAAAGGGTTAGTTAAACCAGTCGTGACTGGGCCAAAGCCGCCGCAATAAAACCACTGAACAGTGGATGCGGGTCAAACGGGCGACTTTTCAATTCTGGATGGAATTGTACACCGACGAACCACGGATGTTCCGGCCGCTCCACAATTTCGGGCAGCAGGCCATCGGGAGACATTCCCGAGAACATCAGACCACCCTTCTCGAGCAGCTCGACATAATGTGAATTCACTTCATAACGATGACGATGCCGCTCGAAAATCGAGGAGGCGCCACCATAAATGTCTGACACATGGCTGCCGTCTGCCAGCTTTGCTTCGTAAGCGCCCAGCCGCATCGTTCCGCCAAGGTCTGTATCGGCGGAGCGTTTCTGCAAGCCTTCCTTGCTCATCCACTCGGTAATGATGCCAACAACAGGTTCGGGGGTCTCGCCAAATTCGGTCGAGGACGCCCCTTCAATGCTGGCAGTGTTTCGCGCCGCCTCAATACAAGCCATCTGCATGCCCAGGCAAATTCCGAAAAACGGGACCTTGCGCTCTCGGGCAAACCTAACCGAAGCGATTTTGCCTTCGGAGCCGCGCTCGCCGAATCCACCCGGCACCAGAATGCCGTGCAAAGGCTCAAGCGCACCCGCGATTTCGCCATCATCCTGCTCGAACACCTCGGCATCGATCCAGCGAATATGTACCTTGGTGCGATTGGCCATGCCGCCATGGACCAGCGCCTCATTCAATGATTTGTAGGCATCTGGCAGGCCGACATACTTGCCCACCACACCGATGGTGACTTCGCCCTCGGGATGCTCGTAGCGGTCAACGACATCTTCCCACCGCGCCATCGTAGGCGGATTGGAAGTGCCCAGCATGGCAAAATGGCGCAGAACTTCGGTATCCAGCCCTTCGGCGTGATACTGTTGCGGCACGGCATAGATGCTGCTGGCGTCAAGCGCCGGAATGACAGAAGCCTGGCGCACGTTGCAGAACTGCGCGATTTTGCGCCGCTCGCTTTCTGGCAATGGATGCTCGCACCGGCACAGCAGAACGTCCGGCTTTATGCCCAGCGAGGCAAGCTCTCGGACGGAGTGCTGCGTCGGCTTGGTCTTCAACTCACCCGCTGCCGCGATGTAAGGCACCAGCGTCACGTGTACGGAAACGGTCTGATCCGGCTCAAGCTCGTTACGAAGCTGACGAATAGCCTCCATGAAAGGCAGGCTTTCGATATCACCCACGGTGCCGCCGATTTCGCACAGGATGAAATCATGATCGCCCTGGTCTGCCAGAGCGAACTCCTTGATGGCATCGGTTACGTGCGGAATGACCTGGACGGTAGCACCCAGATAGTCGCCGCGCCGTTCCTTGGCGATAATGTCGCGATAAACACGACCAGAGGTGATATTGTCATTCTGGTGTGCCGAGACGCCGGTGAAACGTTCATAGTGCCCGAGATCAAGATCGGTCTCCGCACCATCGTCCGTGACGTAAACTTCACCGTGCTGGTAGGGACTCATCGTTCCGGGATCGACGTTCAGATACGGGTCGAACTTGCGTATGCGGACCTTGTAGCCACGCGCCTGGAGGAGTGCAGCCAGAGAGGCTGCCATGAGACCTTTGCCGAGCGAGGAGACCACGCCGCCGGTTATAAAAATGTACCGCGCCATGGGAGTCGGCCCTTAAGCTCACACTCGGATTCGGCGCAAGCGCTTTGGTCAGTGTTTTCGCGATTACGGGCGAGTTGCCCGCAGAAAACTTTTAATTGGCGATATCTGCCAGCGGATCTTCGTCTGGCGCAGGTATGGAATCGACCGGAGCCTGGCCGTCAAGTCCGGGATCGCCGGGAACGGGATCGTCAGATGCTGCGCCCTGCGTCGTGGAACGGTCCAGCGTATCGTCGAAATCGCGCTGACCCGATGCATCAACCGCAACCGCAGCAAGGACGATCGCAAGGGCTACGAAAAGAACTGCGAACCACTTTGTCGCCTTGGTCAGAAAATCTGCCGCGCCTCTTGCTGACATCAGGCCGCCTGGGCTTCCGCCGCCGCCAATACCCAGCCCGCCGCCTTCCGAACGTTGCATCAGCACGAGGATTACGAGGCCCGCGGCAACAAATGCCTGGATTACGGTAAGGAAGATGAACAGTGTCATGTCGGTTATCAGGCAATTCTTCTTGGGGAATAGGCAGGTTGTCGAGGCAGCATGTAGGCCCGTCGATCAATAGTCACAAGGGGCGCGCCCGGAACGGCATTGATCGAAACTAGTCTTCGGGAGTTTCAGCAGCCGCCATGATGATGCCGAGGAAGCTTTCCGCCGTGAGGCTGGCTCCGCCGACGAGGGCGCCGCCCACGTCATCTGCCGCCAGCAACTCGGCAGCATTATCGGGCTTCACCGAACCGCCGTAAAGGATACGCACTTCCGCGCCTTCCTCACCATAAAGCGTGCCCAGCTTTTCGCGAATATGCCGATGCATGGCGCCGACATCCTCTACCGTGGGTGTGCGACCAGTGCCGATTGCCCAAACAGGTTCATAAGCGATGGTCACCTTCTCGGCCACACCATCACCCATGGGCACGGAACCCGAGAGCTGATCCGCCACCACGCTCTCGGCCTCGCCTGCGTCCCGCTCTTTTTCGGTCTCGCCAACGCAGACAATAACACTCATCCCCGCAGCAATCGCGGCATCGGCCTTCTCTTTCACAAGAGCGTTGCTTTCCGCGTGATTTGCGCGTCGTTCCGAATGTCCAACGATGGTGAAGCCAGCGCCCGCATCCTTCACCATTGCTGCTGATATATCGCCTGTATGCGCGCCGCCATCTGCGGGATGCACATCCTGCGCTCCGATTCCGATCAGATTGGCTTCCTTGCGGGTGGCGTGGATAAGCGTGAACGGAGGAGCGACTGCGACTTCAACTTTCAGCAACCGTTCGGCGGCGCGATCAATCGCGCGCGCTTCGGCCAGCATGGCACGGGTGCCGTGCATTTTCCAGTTGCCGACAATGTAGGGTCGATTGGACATGAGATAGTTTTTCCGTGGTTTTTATTGCTGGCGAGCGACACCGCAGTGCCTTGATCTCGTATCTGTAATAAAGCGCGCTAGTCTGGCACCAGCATCTTGTCAAAGCCGGTTTTCCGATTTGAGGGAAAGCTGTCTCTGCCTGTTGCGGGAGAGTCGCAGGGCGGATAAAGCGGGCGCGAAACAAGGCGCGGCACCCCCCTGCTCGCGTCGCAGTATAGAAAACGACCCTATCGATGATCACTTTCTTCCGCAGATTTTTTCAGTCCAAGGTCGGCATTGTCGTAACGCTGGCATTTCTCGGTCTGATAGCCGTGGCCTTTGCCAGTTCGGACGTTGCCAACAGCAACATGTTCGGCGGTGTGACGGGCGGCGACAGGATTGCCGTGGTAGGCGAGCGCCGCATCTCTACCGCAGAGCTGAATACCAATGCCAACAACGCCTTGCAGCAAGCCCGGGCCGAAAATCCTACGCTGACGATGGAGGAATTCATTGCGCAAGGCGGGTTGGACGATGTGCTGGAACAGATGGTGAGCCGTTCCGCCATTGCGGAGTATGCCTATGCACTGGGTTTGCGGGTCAGCGATCGCTTGGTCGACAGCGAAATCATGAACATTCCCGCTTTCCAGGGGATCGACGGCACCTTTGACGCAGACAGCTTCCGCGCCGCGCTGCGCCGCCTCAGCCTGACAGAAGGCGCGGTGCGCGATGATCTGGGCATGGGGCTTTATGCACGCCAGCTGGTGCTGCCCATCGGCTATGGCGCGCAACTGCCAGACAGTCTCGTCCGCCGTTATGCACAGCTTCGTAACGACACGCGCGTCGGCAGCGCGGTGACCATCTCCGCTTCCGCCTTTGCGCCAGAGGGCGAGCCAAGCACTGAACAGCTTCAGGGCTATTACAATGCCAATCGCGCCGATTACATCCGGCCAGAGCGGCGCGTAATCCGTTATGTCTCTTTCGACATTGACGCTGTTGGCGATCTGCCGCCGGTAACGCAGGCGCAGATTGCCCGCCGGTATGAGCGTGATGCCGAAACCTACAGGCAGACCCAGCAGCGTAGTTTCACCCAGCTCGTCCTGCCCACACAGGCAGCCGCGCAGGCAGTGATTGA